>DYJH01000050.1 GCA_020723255.1 Desulfonema limicola
ATCCCATCAAGTCCCACCAAAAAACACCCCAAAATCATTTTTCTCAAATAGCGTGCTCCCCCATACTCCCCCATACCCATAAACAAGAAATGAGCCATGCCTAAAAAGCACAACTCATTGATATTATTGGCGCGCCCGGCCCGATTCGAACGGGCGGCCTACGGATTCGAAGTCCGGCGCTCTATCCGGCTGAGCTACGGGCGCAAAAAAAATGGGGTGAGTGAAGGGGCTTGAACCCTCGACAACCGGGGCCACAACCCGGTGCTCTGCCAACTGAGCTACACCCACCATATCAGTGTTGTCTATCTAACAAACAATATAATCCGTTTCAAGATATAATATTTATTTTCAGCAATATTGTAAATAAATTTTTCTTCTGATAACAGTAACCACATGAATACAACAGATAAAAAAAATCATAAACCTTTTTTAATTTTGGCATCAAAATCTGCACGGAGAAGATATCTTTTAAAACAAGCCGGCATTAATTTTAGTGTAATTCCAAGCGATTTTGATGAAAACTCTGTTCCTGTTTCTTCTCCCGAAAGCTATGTGAGAATTCTTGCCGAATCAAAATCAAAATACATATCGGATCAATACCCCGAAAGCTGGGTCATAGGAGCCGATACAGTTGTTGTCATTAATGGGAAAATTCTTGGGAAACCTTCTTCACGCAACGATGCAAGGTTAATGCTGAAAGACTTGAGCGGTCAAACCCACGAAGTAATTACCGGCTACTGCATCTGCTGCAAAGCAAGAGGAAAATTTTTTTCTGAATCAATTAAGACAAAAGTTTTATTCAAAGATTTGTCTGAAGATGAAATAGAATGGTATATTCATACCAAGGAGCCTTTTGACAAAGCCGGGGGATACGCTATTCAGGGCCTCGGCACTTTTCTTGTTAAAAGCATAAACGGCTCTTATACTAATGTTGTAGGTTTGCCGGTTTGTGAAGTTATTGAGTTTTTGATAAAAGAACGAATAATCGGATTTGATTCAATTAAAAGGATCAATAATTTTTAGGAGTGATTTGAAAGAAATAATTGCTGAAATTAAAAACCGGATTTCTAAAGCGGCAGCGTCATGCGGACGCAATCCTGGCAATATCCGAATTGTGGCTGCAACTAAAACAATATCTTTAGAAAGAATCAGGAAGGCAATCGAATCAGGCATAGAAGTTATAGGAGAAAGCCATATTCAGGATGCCAGAGAAAAATATCCAATGCTTTCGTCAAATGATGTCTCATGGCATTTTATAGGCCATCTTCAGACAAACAAAGCAAAGCATGCTGTAAACATGTTCGACCTGATACATACGGTTGACTCATACAAACTTGCGGAAGAATTAGATATACAGGCAAAAAAAAACAACAAGACACAGCAGATTCTTATTCAGGTTAACATAGCAAAAGAAAAGTCAAAATCCGGAATAACTGAAGAGAGCGCTCCGGATCTTATAAAAAAAATAAGCGGATTAAAGAACCTTATTATTAAAGGCTTGATGACAATTCCGCCCTATTATGATGATCCTGAAAGAGCAAGACCATATTTTGCCGCTTTAAGAATGCTAAGAGATAGGTTAAAAAGCTCTCTTGATTCGGATGGTGTTTATAAAATTGAAATGGACGAACTTTCAATGGGAATGAGTCATGATTTTGAAACAGCTATTGAAGAAGGAGCGACTCTTGTCAGGATAGGAACTGCTATCTTTGGTGAAAGAAAATGAATATCCTGCTGCATATATGCTGCGCTCCATGCTCAATTTATCCGGTGAAGACATTACGCGTAGAGGAAACGATTGTTACCGGATATTTTTACAATAATAATATCCATCCGTACACTGAGTATAAAAAAAGGCGGGATACTCTGGCAGATTATGCAAAACATATCGGTCTTGAAGTAATCTGGCGCGACGATTACGATATAGAAAGCTTTTTGCAAAAAATTGTATTTAGAGAGAAAAACAGATGCGTTATCTGCTATTATGAGCGCTTGAATGCGACTGCCAATTATGCAAAAGAAAACGGATTTGATTCATTTTCCACAACACTTTTATACAGCATTTACCAAAAGCATGATGAAATAAGATCAATAGGAGAATCTTTGGAAAAATCGGTTGGAGTTCCTTTTTACTACCACGATTTTCGCACAGGCTGGGAAGAAGGAGTGAATGAATCAAAAATGCTTGAACTCTATAGGCAAAAATACTGCGGGTGCATATACAGCGAAAAGGAAAGATACCTTTGAGACGATCTATATTATAAATGTTTACAAATTTCTTATATTTTATTTTTTTCGTTCTTATTTATTCCACAAATACTTATTCAGGAACAGAGGATAGTTTCAAACTTGAAACAGCTTTGTTGTTTCTTAGTCTGATTATAATTTTTTCGGGTATTTGTCATCTGAAATTCAAAAAGCTTGAAAAAAGCATCAGTTATGAAAGAGTTCGTTCTGTCGAGTATAAATTTGAAGCTTTATCGACACAAGCTGCAATACTTGCAATTCTTCTTTTTTCAGTAAACATATACGGGTTAGCCCTTCCTTCCTATACTCAAAACATTTCTCTTTTCAAATCTTTCCCTGCTATGGAAGCGCTTCTTTTTATGTGCCTGTTTGTATTTTATCTTTCTGTTGTCTGGGCTTGTGCATACGGAACTTACAAAAAGCTTTATCCTTTAGATTACATGTCGAGGCGCTCTTACATTATATCAAATATTTCTTTTGGAGTTCCGGTTGTACTGCCATGGCTGCTGCTTTCTGCTTTTATCGACATAATTAATCATCTGCCATTTGAGACCCCTAAACAGTTTCTGTCAACAACCGGAGGGGAGCTTGTTTTTATGATAGCTTTTCTCTTTATAATTGCCATTACCGGCCCTGTCATGATTCTGAAAATTTGGAGATGCAAGTCTCTCGAAGAAGGAGAAAAACGCTCCGGCATAGAAGCTATTTGCAATAAAGCCGGCGTTAAATTTAGAGATATTCTATACTGGCCCATGTTTGGAAACAGGATAATCACAGCAGGAGTCATGGGTCTTGCAAAAAGGTTCAGGTACATTCTTGTAACAAAACCGCTTCTTCAACTGCTTGATCCCATAGAAGTGGAAGCTGTAATAGCCCATGAAATAGGGCATGTCAAAAGAAACCATCTTTCATTTTATCTTTTGTTTTTTCTGGGATATATACTTCTTACTTTTGCCGCCTTTCATCTGATTGTATATCTAACAATCTATGCCAAACCATTATATAGTTTTTTGACCGATTCAGGAATAAAGCAGTCAACTGTCATATCGGTTTCTTACGGCGCCTCAATAATTGCATTATTTCTTATTTATTTCCGCTTTATTTTTGCTTACTTTATGCGGAACTTCGAACGGCAGGCGGACACTTATGTTTATTCGTTCTTTATAAGCGCAGAACCGCTCATATCGGCATTTAAAAAAATCTCGTACATCAGCGGGCAGCCGCCGGATAAGCCAAACTGGCATCATTTCAGCATTAAGGAAAGGGTTGAATACCTTTATAAATGCGAAGCCGACAGAAGCTGGATAAAACGGCATGATAGAAGAATAAAAAAAAGCATAGCTGTTTATCTTGTGGGATTAATAATTATTGGAATTGCAGGATACAATTTAAATTTTGGGAAAAACAGCAAAAGAATAAATGATTTTTTTGTAGAAAAGATATTGCTAAGTTTAATCCGGGACAATCCTGCTGATAAAGAATTTCCAGCTATGCTGGGAGATCTTTATTACAGCATTAAACATTATGAAAAAGCAAAAAATGCTTATAAACAATCTCTTGCTATTGATTCTAAAAATTCAAGAGTTCTTAACAACCTGGCCTGGCTTTACGCAACATGTGAAGATAAAAAAATAAGAAATGCAGATTTAGCCGTTACGCTTGCTGAAACCGCTGCAAAAATAGAAGAAACACCACATGTATTTGATACTCTCGCGGAAAGTTATTTTGCGGCAGGAAGGTATAAAGAAGCAATAGAAACCGGTAAAAAGGCTCTTTCGATGGCAGGTGATAAAGAAAAGCCATATTATGAAAAACAGCTTGCAAAATTTATAACGGTTTCGTAAAAATTTCCTCTGCTGCGTTGCGCTTCATCTTTCGTCATTGCAGCGTACGAATAAATACGCTTCATTCCTCAAGATTAGCACGCCTTGCATATGAAGCTTTTACGAAGCCTTCCAAACTATTTAATACAGACCTTCCTGACCTGCAGTAAATCGGTATAGCCTTTAAAAACCTTTTCTATTCCATCCTGTTTAAGAGTAGTCATACCATCTTTTATTGCCTGATAACGTATATCTTCCATTTTTGCCATATGCTGAATCAGCCGTTTCATTTCGTCTGTACCCATAAGGAGTTCATGTAAACCCATACGCCCCTGATAACCCGCCTGATTGCATGCATCACATCCACTTGCTTTATATAAAACAATATCATTACTATAAGGTATATGAATATTTTTTTCAAAAGCCTCCTGTCCATATTCTCTTACTAATTCTTCATATTCCGCAAGTGAAGGGGTATATGGCTGTTTGCATCTATTACAAACCGTCCTTACAAGCCGCTGAGCAAGTATGCATAAAATTGCATCTGCAAAATTAAATGGATCCATACCCATATCAAGAAGCCGGGTTATGCTTTCAGTGGCGCTGTTGGTATGAAGCGTTGAGAATACAAGATGCCCCGTGAGTGAAGCTTCGATGCCTATATGGGTGGTTTCCTTATCACGCATTTCACCTACCATGATAACGTCAGGGTCGGCACGCAAAAATGACCGCATAGCTGCTGCAAAGTCAAGGCCTATTTTGGGCTTAACCTGAACCTGCCTTAACCCTCTTTGCGTGATTTCAACAGGGTCTTCAGCCGTCCATATTTTTGTTTCGGGTTTGTTGATAAAGCTGAGCGCCGAATGAAGCGTTGTTGTCTTTCCTGAACCGGTAGGGCCGCAAACAAAAACTATACCATACGGCTTGGATATAGCGCTTAGAAAATTTTCATAATTTTGCTCTGAAAAATTCATTTTGTTAAGAGAGGTAGGCTCTCCCGTCGCAAGAATACGCATAACCACGTCTTCAAGTCCGCCCTGTGTCGGAATGGTTGCAACACGGAGCTCTATGTCTTTTCCGCCATATTTCTTAAACTTTATCTTACCGTCCTGGGGTTTACGGCGTTCCGCAATATCAAGATCGGACATTATTTTTATACGTGAAACAATCGCATTTTTATAACTGTATGGAACTGTCTGGTAAAGTGCGCAGGCGCCATCAATTCTTATTCTGACCTGAGTGTTCTGTTTTCCCGGATAAGGTTCTATATGTATATCTGAAGCCCTTCTGGAATAAGCATCCAGAATAATTTTATTTACGAGCTGCACAACAGCGCTGTCTTCTTCTCCTATAATAGTCTCGACTTCTTCTATTTCCTCCGATTCCTCCCTAAGTTTGGAGAGTATATCATCTATGCCGGCAAGCTCTTTTTCATCTTGTGTGAATAGCCTGATAAAATCAAGTATGTCCTGTTTTAAAGAAACATGGAATTTTAAATTTTTACCCGGCAACAAAGCTTTAATATCGTCAATTTTTTGAATATCCTGAGGATTATCTATAGATATTATAATGTTATCTTCTTCCCTTCTCAAGGGAACCCACAGGTTATTGCGCATGAAAGGAACTTTTAAACCTGTTAAAAGATCACCGGGAATCGGGAAGTTGGGATTGTATTCAGTATATGGAACCTTGTAAAATTCCGAAAGGGATTTTAGTATTTCCTTTTTAGGAACCTTTAATTCAGTTATAATAATATTTTCAACATTTTCTCTTCTAAGCCTTGCATCCGAAATTGCCTTGTCAAGTTCTTTTTGCGTAATAATATGATTTTCTAAAAGGTAATCAAATTTTGAAGATCTTGTCTTTGCTATCCGCTTCTGATTATATAGAGCAATGCCAAGAATCTTGGCAAGCTCCTCAACGGCCTGCTCATCTTCTGTTTTAAAAGAGGAGCCATCTTTTCTGTTAATCAGCTGAATTACTCCCAACAAATACTTTTTAAATATTATCGGAAAGGCAAGAACCTGTTTTGTAACAAATCCGGTTTTTTTGTCCCAGCGTTTATCAAACTTTAATTCCTCATCAACTGCAGTAAGCTCTTTATCATCATACACATTATTAATATTAATCAGCTTCTGTTTTACAGCCGAATATCCTGCGAGGCTGCTTATAGAAACAGGGATACGAATTTCTGATACTTCGGTTCCTGATTTGAATCTGGAAACAAGCTCCCTTGTTTTCCCGTCAATAACAAAAACCGTTATCCTTTCCGCTTCAAAAAGAGTTGTTATTTCATTTTTTAAATTGACAAGGATATCGTCCAGATTGGAAGCGGCGTATATTTTATTGCAGATATTCTGAAGTTTTGTTCTATACTCGACTTCTGATTTAAGGTCCTGCACACTTGAATCTTTGGCAATTAAATTTTCAGTGTTTATCAGCATAAGCTATTATCACCTTATAAGTATTGGTTTCACAGGTAAAATATTACCCGATATGCAAACAGTGGTTAATATGCTTGCTTTTTCAACTATCCGGATCTTTGCCATCCGGTTTGCCACAATATTTATAAACTTTTTTAAGCCCGCCAACTATAAGTAAAAACCCCAGAAGATAAAAACAAAACCTGATAAAATAGTTTTCAGAAGAAAATTGTTTGATTTGTTCCAGCTGCAGCATAACCTGGGGTATTCTGTAAAATACGCCAATACCAGCAACAATAAGGGCTGCTGCCCAAATAAGCTGAATGATTTTTTTTTGCCTTTCCATTTTACTTAAAAGCCCATCAATCTTTGAGCGTACCTTTGAAAACCGCTTTTCTTTTTTCAAGAAAAGCGGTCGTACCTTCGTTTTTATCCTTGCTTGACATACACAAGGCGAATGCATCCGCTTCTATACAGCACCCGGTAACAAGATCCACATTAATCCCGTTATTAACGGCCTGCTTGGCGGCGCGTAAAGATACTTTTCCTTTTGCAGCAATCAGTCTAGCCGTTTTAATGGTCTCTTCAATGAGAGCTTCAGGAGCAAACACCCTGTTTGCAATTCCGATAACTAACGCCTCGGATGCTGGGATCATTTTGCCGGTAAATATCATTTCTTTTGCCATATTAGAACCTATGAGCCTGGGAAGCCTCTGAGTGCCTCCAAATCCTGGGATTAGACCAAGATTTATTTCAGGTAAACCGAACGTGGCTTTTTCGGAGGCATATACAATATCGCATGCAAGTACAACTTCACATCCTCCTCCAAGAGCAAATCCATTAACGGCAGCTATAACCGGTATCGGCAATTCTTGGAGTTTGCCTATGATCCTCTGCCCGTTTTTTGCAAAGGTTTTACCTTCCAGAGAATTAAATTTGGCAAGTTCGGTGATATCAGCGCCGGCAACAAAGGATTTTTCCCCGGCGCCGCTTAAAATAAGAACTCTGATATTTTCATCGCATGCGATCTCATCAAGAGCACGTGAGAACTCCATAAGCAACTCATCATTTAATGCGTTAAGCGCTTTGGGCCTGTTAAAAATAATAGTGGCAATCCCGTCTTCAACCTTAAAAATAATATTAGTGTAGTCCATAAATTATCCCCCTGATACAAGATTTAACCGCCTTTTGCCGGAGACTCTTTTAAAAAAGCGGTTGGGTTTATCTCATTTATATAGCTGCGTATTCCATTGACTATGCCTTCGCATAACATATCCTGGTAGTTGGAATCTGATAGACGACGGCACTCTCTCTCATTGCTGATAAAAGAAGTCTCAACCAATATAGCCGGCATTTGCGCCCCTAAAAGAACGTAAAAAGGCGCCTGCTTTACCCCTTTGTTTTTTATCATATCGTATTTGCTGCTTAAATGTTTGCAAATCGAGTCCTGCACATTGCTGGCAAGGCGGCTTGATTCGTTTATTTTGGCATTTTGCATAAGATCATTTAAAATAGTCTGAAGATCGCTTATGTTTTTTGTTGAGGTGGCATTTTCGCGCGCTGCTACCTGAATGGCGTCATTGTCCGTTGCTAGGTTCAAAAAATATGTCTCAATTCCAAATGCATCCTTATTCCTGGAAGCATTGGTATGTATAGATACAAAGAGATCCGAGTTTTTTGTGTTTGCCATAGCCGTTCGCTCTTCAAGAGTAAGATATTTATCCCTGCTCCGGGTCATTACAACTTCACAATTCAGCTCCCCCCTGATTTTTTTGGCAAGTTTATTACCTAAGCTCAGAACTATATTCTTCTCGTGAGTACCTTTTATAGCACCCGGTGCACCGAAGTCTTGTCCTCCATGTCCCATGTCGATTGTTATCTTTTTAACACCTAAAGCAAACTGTTTAGCCAGGTCTCCTGGTTGAATTTCGTTTTTTATGCCTTCATCTGTATCATCACCTTTTTTTTCTTTTTCATCACGGCTTCCCCAAACATCTATTACAACCCGAAACGGATTTTTCAGAGAAAATATTTTGTAGGTTTTAAAAGATTTTATATCAACAACAACCCTGACAGTTTCAAGGTCATATTGACCTGCCCTTGCATCAATCAGCAGATCATCATTTATAGGAATTACTTTTTTTATATTGTTTCCGAGTTTGCTGTTTGTTAAATCTACGAACAAACGCTGTGGTTTGCCTATAGAAGGGTCCTGCTTTAACAGCTTGCTTATAAATGTTGTTTCATTATCGGCATCTATTACAATTCTAGAATAATTCGGATTCGACCAGTGCCTCAAATCAACAATTGTTGCGTTGCCTGTGGTTGTCGAAGAAGCATTTTCTTTTATGCTTCTATCATCATTGTCAAGATTCGCTATCTTTTCTTTTATTGAACCGACCGGTTCTGTTGGCTCATTAACAACAATTCCGGTTTGAATGGCGCCGTCTTCTTTTGAATTTGTTTTTTCCTTTTCAGAACTTAAACTTTTTGCATTAACCTGCTTTTCTGCTATAGCCGTTCCTGAAATCTTTTTAAGTTCAGCATTGGCTTTTGAAACATATTTACTATCCGGAAAACGTTTTGTTATCCTTTCAAATATATCAATAGCCTCGTTTTTATCTGAAGTTTTCAAAGAACGCTTATAAAGTTCAAAATAAAGGTTGCCGGACATGTAAAGACTTGCAGGAGCCCACGGTCCTGAAGGATCTTCCCTGTATGCTTTTTCAAATTTGCCGATACATTCCAGCCAGAATTGCCTGTATTTTTGTCTGGAAGGGCTTTTCCTCAATAATTTATAGGAGGTTTCTGCTTCGAAATATCTGGTTTTTGCATCAACGGCAAATGATGTGCATGGCTGAAACAGGAAAATAAGAAAATACAAGACAGTGAGATAAATCACGTGAGTTTTGGGGTTCATAATAAAATCACAAATTTTTCTTTTTTGTCTCTGCATTACTTAACCACCACCGCTCTTTTATCATCAGGCCTGTAATCCAAAGGCTGATCAATCCAGACGCGCCTTTTTTGCCTTTTCCTGTAGCTCGTTAATAAAATTTAATGCATCCAGAGGAGTCATTTTTGTTATATCAGCATTTTCAAGTCTTTCAATAATAAAGTGTTCCGGTTTTGGGAACATATCAAGCTGTATTGGACCATATTTTAATCCAGCCCTGCTCTGGCCAACCAAAGGGGCTCCGCTTATTGCGTGTTCATCTTCTATCTTATAAAGAATTTTTTTTGCCCGAGCTATAATTTTTTCAGGAATGCCGGCAAGTCTTGCAACCTGAATCCCATAGCTCCGGTTTGTTCCCCCGTCAACCAGTTTTCTTAAAAATACTATTTCATCGTTCCATTCTTTAACAAGTATATTGAAATTCTTCACACGATCTTTTGTTAAAGCCAGATCTATCAGCTCGTGATAATGGGTGGCAAAGAGCGTTTTAACACCTTTACCGTTAAAATCATGAAGATATTCGGCAACCGCCCATGCTATGCTTATGCCGTCGAAAGTGCTGGTGCCTCTTCCGATTTCATCCATTATTACAAGGCTTCTTGCGCTTGAATTATTTAAAATGTTAGCTGTTTCCTGCATTTCTACCATAAAAGTGCTTTGTCCTGATGAGAGGTTGTCTAAAGCCCCAACCCTGGTAAAAATTTTATCGGTAATACTTATGGAAGCTTTTACGGCAGGCACAAATGATCCCATATGCGACATAAGCACAATAAGGGCAACCTGGCGCAATACCGTTGATTTTCCTGCCATGTTAGGACCGGTTATTATCAATACCTGATTATTTTCATCATCAATCATTATTGAATTTGGAACAAACCTTTCACCTGTAATCAATTTTTCAACTACAGGATGGCGTCCTTCTTCAATTGATATCACACCTTCATTGTTCAAATCGGGTCTCGAATAATTATTCTCATGGGCAACGTCAGAAAGAGCGGCAACACAGTCCAGTCTTGCTATAAAACCGGCAACCTGCTGAACGGAAGGATTAAGTTTCGCTGCCTTTTCTCTTACTTCTGAAAATAATTCATATTCAAGAATGTTTTTTCTTTCTTCAGAATTTAAAACATCCTTTTCATATTGCTTTAGCTCATCTGTAATATATCTTTCGGCATTTACAAGCGTTTGCTTCCTTATATAATAAGGGGGAACATATTTTGCCTGGGATTTTGATACTTCTATATAATATCCGAAAACTTTATTAAACCTGACTTTAAGGGAGTTTATTTTTGTTTCTTCCCTCTCTGTTGCTTCAAGCTTTGCAAGCCAGCCTTTCCCCTGGCTTGCGGCCCTGATGATAGAATCAAGATCTTCATTGAACCCTTCTTTTATCAAGCCTCCTTCATTTATCACTGGCGGCGCATCTTCCCGTATTGCTTTGTCAATCAGTTCTGCAAGGGAGTATAATTCATCGATTTTTTGATCCCAGGCAAAAAAAGCGGATTTAAAATTCTGAACCAGAACTTTTAGTGAGGGAAGAGTAAACAAAGAATTCTTGAGCGCCACAAGGTCTCTGGCATTGGAATGACCCATTACGATTTTACTTCCAAGACGCTCAAGGTCATAAACGGTTTTTAACTGTTCTCTTATATTTTTTCTTGCACTAAGGTCGTTTTTTACTTCTTCTACCGCATCCAACCTGCATAGTATTTCTTCTTTGTCTTGAAGCGGATATCTTAACCATCTCCTCATAAGCCTTCCGCCCATCGGAGTGATGGTGCGGTCCAAAATGCCAAGCAAACTTCCGTGTCTTGACCCCGTTCGTAAATTTTTGAATATCTCAAGATTCTGAAAGCTTGTTTCATCGATAAGAAGAAATTTATCAAGATTATATGTTTCAATTGAAGAAAAATGACAGGCGCTTTGTTTCTGTGTTTCCCGTATATAGAAAACCAGCGCTCCAGCCGCACAAACGCCTGCTTTTTTATCTTCACAACCGAATCCTTCTAGCGATAAGGTTTTAAAAAGTTCAGTAAGTCTTTCCCTGCATTTTTTATGGTCAAATTTATTGTCATCAAGATAAGTTATGGGCGCACCATTCAAGTCATTTATTAAACCTGAAAAAAACAGGTCGCTTTTTGATGATTCAGGCAGAAGTATCTCACTCGGAGCAACTCTTTGTATCTCTTCGGTAAGCGATGACAGATCGTTAGTCTCGGTCAACCTGAACAGGCCGGTTGAAATATCAATACAGGAAAGACCAAGAGCATTCATATGTCGGGCAATCGAAATAATATAATTGTTTTTTTTTCCGTCAAGGAATTCATCCTCTATGATCATGCCGGGAGTAATAACCCTTACCACATCCCTTTTTACGAGGCCTTTCGCTTCAGCAGGATTTTCTTTCTGGTCGCAGATAGCAACCTTAAAGCCATTTGAAATTAATTTTGCTATATAACTTTTTACTGCCCTGTGAGGAACCCCGCACATAGGAACAGGAAATTCATCTTTTTTATTTCTTGAAGTTAAGGTGATCTCTAAAACCCTGGATGCAATCTCGGCATCCTCAAAAAACATCTCGTAGAAATCTCCCATTCTGTACAACAGTATCGCGTCCGGATAATTGTTTTTAATCGCAAGATACTGTTTTATCATCGGTGTTGCGTTCGACGTATGCATACAAAAAATACTCTTTGATAATTACTGCTTTTGTTCTTTCTGAACGGAAGAAACCTCTTTTTTGATAGAAGAGACTTCATTCTTTAGTTCGGCAATCTTTTCTATATTAGACTCTATAGTATAATTTAACGCCTTGATTATATTCTTTAGACTAAATCTTTCAAACAGCGCCACTATGTATGCGATGAGAAATCCGGCAAGAAAACTAATAAGCAGAATAACTCCCATAGGCAATTCAGGCGTACTGTACGCCCGAACAAAAAACAGGTTTAAGGTAATACTTTTTTTTTCAAGAAGAAATTGAAGATTCTGCAAAACAAATAGCCCGAAGACTGCCAAAATGACAATTATAAGACCTATTTTAAATTTTTTCATTATCATCTCCTCAATTTTTCGAAGTGCGGTTTCAAATTATTGTATGTGGATTTTAAATGCTCCGGTATAACCCTTACATCGGCAAACACTGTAAGAGCATTTATATCGCCAAACCATCTCGGCACTATATGAAAATGCAGATGTTCTTCTATGCCAGCTCCTGCAACTTTTCCAAGGTTTAACCCAACATTGAATCCGTCAGGCTTCATTACAAGCTTCAATATGCCTATGGATTGATCCACAAGTTCCAGCAAATCAGCTTTTTCTTCTTTGTCAAGCTCGTTAAGAGCTGAAATGTGCTTTGAAGGCGCAACAAGAAGATGGCCGTTTGTATAGGGAAATTTGTTCATTACGACCATAGTTGAATTGGCTTTGAACAAAGTAAGGTCGTCACTTTTTAATAATGCATTACAAAATACGCACCCTTCATTTTTGTTATCAAGAATATATTCTATGCGCCAGGGCGCCCACATGGTTTTCATTAGCATCCCTTTTTTATTGCTTTTATAGAGATACGACTTCTATATCTCCCCAAAATCCGGCTTCATCGCCTATTATTACAACAATTCCTGTAACACCTTCAATAGCGCTGCCAAATCCAATGGCATCTTTAATATCCTTTTTTGTCTTAACCCTGTTTCCTACAGAAGTTGCAACAGCATCAGCAAGATAGCATGAGTCTGATACAATACACACCGCATCGGCTTTACCGAAGCTGAGCGAATGCCCTACCGTTCCTGATGAGGTGCAAACACCAAAAGATTTATAGCGCGAGTCAATGCGCAAACCAATTTTAAGACTTAAAGGAGAATCCGCTGCATATATGGCGATCGTAAGCACAGTGTTGGTTTTTAAAAATATATCACCGCCGTTTTCGATTATAACTTCATCAGAATATAGCAAAAGATCATTCCCGACGTTTTCAGCAACAGCGCCGGCTACCGCAGCCATCGGCCCGACGCCGGCTTTTTTACCGGCATATACCATCTCTCTGATTATTTTAGGAGCAAAACCTTCGATAGTCCACGGAACAAGCGTTTTTAAGAAACCAGGATATAAATTTATATATTCTTCAATAAGTCTTCTGTATTTAAGCACCATTTCCAGTGTTATATTTTCAAGCGGCTTTGCAGCATGGACCAGCAAATCTGTTTCCTGCACAATAACATTATACGAAACAAGATTGTTTGAATAGACTAAATTACGGTAAGTTCTCTCCTGATAACCGGTGCTTATCATAAATTTCTATTATATAAAAGAGTTGAGCGAGGCTTTCAATTTTTCTTTTATGTAAAAATGTATTGTTGTTGTGATATATACCAACTAAGCATTATTAATGCAAAAATATTTTTAGGTGATGTTTTTTGAGAATCGGTTATCGTAGATGTTTGTGTGTACGGGTAGCCGGTAGTCTCTTGGCTACTCGATTAGGTTATAAAAATTGATATTTTATTTGGGCACTTCTTTGAGAGAGATTCCGAGAGCCATGGCTACTTCTTCACTATAGGCAGGATCGGCTTTCAGGCAGTTTCCGATATGACGAAGCTTGATTTCTTCAGGCGCGTCACCCATAGCGCGCGCGGTATTTCCAAAAAGAAGCTGTTGCTGCTCCGAAGTCATCAGCCTGAAAAGTATGCCTGGCTGGTTGTAGTAGTCTTCATCTACCCGATGATTCCAGTGATCGGCCGCTCCTTCCAGACTCAGAGGCGGTTCTGCAAATTCAGGCTGCTGCTCGCCGTAGCTATTTGGTTCATAATCCAGGGTACTGCCTTAGTTGCCGCCAACCAGCATAGCTCCGTCGCGATGGTAGCTGTGAAATGGGCAGCGGGAAGCATTTACCGATATAAAAGGATCACGCAGGAAAAATACGGGTGTATTGTTGCCTATAAGGTCCCAATTTCCCTGCTCGGCATAAAACTTAAGAGCAAAACCCCGTATATCCCGCTCTGCATCGGCAGCGCCACCAACGTTATTGGTAAGTTTTTTTCATTTTTCCTTCTTTTTGGCGCTGAGATTTATGCTTTTGGGTTTATTATTAATTTCTTCGGAACATCGCAAGCGAACATGTCCTGAGATGATAGTGCTTGATTTAAAAACAATATTAATATATTTGCATTGAAACGGCCTGTAATTAAAAAATCTTAAAATGTGAATAGATGAAAAGCTTCGATACTAAACAAATAATTCTGGATAAAGCTGTAGATCTTTTTTATGAATATGGTTTTGTAAAAGCTTCCGTAAGAGATATTGTCCGAACTGTCGGAGTAACAAATTCAACAATATATGTACATTTTAAAAATAAAGACCAAATACTTTATACCATAATACAGGACATAGGATCAATAGTTTTAGAAGAATTGTGCAAAGCAATAGAACAATATGATGACCCTGTTAAATGTCTGAAAGAAATGATTTTCAGGCAAACTTGTCTTATTAGAGAAAAGCGTAAAGAGCTTAAAATTTACATTGAAGAGCAATATCAACTGCCCAAAGCCTTGAGGCCAAAGGCCGTCAAGCAGCAACGCCAGATATATGAATTATATTACAATAAATTTAGTGAGCTTGAAAATAAAAATCTTCTTAAACCGGGGATAGATAAAACAGTAATGGCTTTTTCGGTTTTTGCAATGATGAATTGGATATATCGCTGGTATAATGACAGCGGAAGGCTTTCCATTGAAGAAATTGCCAACCAGAGCATAGCTGTTTTTTTCAGTGGCATTCTGGCTGCAAAATAGTTATGCTAATAGTATTGCTTTGAAACCCTTAAAGCTTCCTTAAAGTCAAGTGTTCCGCTATATATGGCCTTACCTGTAATAACTCCTGCAACTCCGTATTTTTCAATTGAAAGAAGGTTTTTTATATCTTCTATTGTCGAAACGCCTCCTGATGCAACAACAGGGATAGATACCGATTCTGCAAGCCGCCTTGTTTCCTCGATATTGGGTCCCGTTTGCATTCCGTCTCTATAAATATCGGTAAAATTAATAGCAGCAGCCCCGCAATCTTCATAAGTTTTTGCAAGATCGACCGCTTTCATTTTTGTTGTTTCTGTCCAGCCTTCAATTGCTGCATAGCCTTTTTTCGCATCAATTCCTATCACTACACTATTCGGATATTGCCGGCAAATATCTTTAACGAATTTGGGGTTCCTGTGAGCTTCCGTACCTATTACTATTCTTTTAACGCCTAAATCAAAATACATTTTGGCGGTTTCTTCATTTCTTATCCCTCCGCCAACCTGTATATCAACTTTCACAACGGATAGAATTTTTTTTATGGCTAATAGATTAACAGGACTTTTTTCAAAAGCGCCGTCAAGATCCACGACATGGATCAGTTCAGCTCCATGATTCTCCCATCTATGGGCCATAGCAGACGGGTCATCTGAAAATACCGTCTCAAGTTCTTTTTGCCCCTGCAAGAGTCTCACACATTTCCCGTTTTTTATATCAACTGCAGGTATGATAATCATTTTGTAAAAAATATATGAAGTATGTCTTCAAGAGCAGGTATTGCCAGATCTTCTGCGACAACCCATTTTCCTCCTCTTTTGATAAAAGCGCCTATTTCAAAAAGATTCTCGCTTAAAGGCCGCTGTGTTTCATCAACATGTCCTGACCATATAATACGGCGCCCTGAAACACTTATAAGGTGCAAATCAAAGGCAACAGAAGCTGGAGAGTCCACACCATAGTTAGTTCCTATACGCTGTTTGAAACGGTATATTTGTCCTAAAAACACTGCATCCGCTCCTGCTGATTTACCGATTTCTGCTATTCTATCAATTACGGCATTTGCATCTTCAAAGCATGCTTTGAAATCATCTGCTGGAAATTCATCTTTATCGGAATGAATAATTTTATAATCGGTGTGCTTTTCCAGCATCGAAAAAAGGTTACTTGCCAGCATAACATCAGCGTCTTCGCCAACATCTCCTGTAAGAAATATACTTCCACATAGGCGGCATCTGACATTATTATCTTTTCCGCAAAACTCATTAATGTTTTTAAACCGGAGAACAAGTAGTTTTTCTAATTTCTCATTGGAAGAAAGCGTTTCAGCTTTAACTGCGGCGGATTTGCAAGCCGGAAGAATTAATGTAACCAAAAGCAATAAACAACACAACATCGTGAGGCATAAAGGTTTTTTAATGATCATAAGACTCCTTTTGTGGAACAAATTCCAGTTGTTCGTTCATCAATTGAAGTTGCCTGATCAAGAGCTCTTCCGGCAGCTTTGAAAATGGATTCGATAATATGGTGTTCATCCTGGCCGTAAAATACGTTAATATGAAGGTTCATGCCGGCCTTGGTTGAAAAAGCCCTGAAAAACTCCCTGGATAGTGCAATATTAAAATTTGCGCCGGAAAATGGAATCAAAGGCATATTATAAACCATATAAGGCCGGTTTGAAAGATCAACTGTAACTGAGGTTAATGCATCGTCCATGGGAACAGTAATATGACCATAGCGCCTTATGCCTTTTCTTTCGCCAAGAGCTTTGTTTAAAGCCTCTCCCAACACAAGACCCACATCCTCAACAGTATGATGGAAATCGACTTCTATGTCACCCTTTGCTACTATCGAAAGATCAAAAAAACCATGCGCCGAAAAAAGTGAAAGCATATGATCGAAAAATGGGATACCAGTATCAATTTGGTGTTTCCCTGTTCCATCCAGCGATACTTTAACAAATATCTCAGTTTCTTTTGTTTTGCGATCAACATTAGCTGTGCGATCCATAAAACACCTTTAAAGACCTTTTAAAAACGCCCTCTTTTGCCTGATTAGCGCTTACGCTGGTCTCCCTTAATATTGTTGCAATTTCTAAAGGCTAATTTATTATAATTATATAAATTTATTTTTATGCTGATATAATTTGAGTGTCAAGTCTATATTACTGATAAAAATTGAAGGATACTATTCAATATATTGTTAGGAGTAACAATAATGACAGAAAACATACATACCCCTCAAATTGAAATACCTGAAGATACTTTAATGAAGTGGCAAAATATTATCGATTTAATGGCAGAACTGATTAGCGTTCCCGCTGCCCTTATTATGCGCCTTGTTGACTCTGATATAGAAGTTTTTGTTTCAAGCCAGAGTGAAGGCAATCCTTATCATCCAGGTAATCATGAGCACATTGTAGGATCAGGGTTGTATTGCGAAACCGTGATAAATACCAAAAACAAGCTTCTGATTCCAAACGCTCACGCCGATGAAAAATGGAAAAACAACCCGGATATAAAAATTAACATGATATCCTACCTGGGTTTTCCAATTGTTCTGCCGGACGGAAAAGTATTTGGAACCATTTGCGTCCTTGATAAAAAGGAGAACGCATATTCTGAAACCTATGAAAATCTTATCAAGAATTTTCGTGATATAATTCAGTTTCATTTGGAACTTATATATATGAACAGCATATTAGGAGAAAGAAACAGAAGTCTTTCTGATTATCTGGAAGAAATAAAAATACTTCGCGGCATTGTCCCAATATGTTCTTTCTGTAAAAAAATTAGAGATGCCGAAGGGAAATGGTGTGAGGTAGAAGCATACATCGCAAAACACTCAGAAGCACAATTTAGCCATAGTTTTTGCCCGGAATGTATGAGGCTTCATTATGATGATTTGTTTAAAGGCTCTTAACATCAATGATCAGCCTGAACAATATTTAAACCAGTATTTAACCTGCTTTTCGGAAATCATGATTTAGTTCCGCTATTTATATGCGAAATTTGATCATTAAGCGTCCATAGGTCATAAAGATATCCAATGCCGAAGATACCACCCGACACAAGGTACAATATTCCGGTTACCCACTTTCCCATGTAAAAGCGGTGGATGCCGAACAACCCAAGAAAGGCGAGCAGAATCCATGCTAATGTGTAGCTGAGATTTCCCATATGAAACCTGAAATCGGCCTCGCGGTCCATAGACGGGATTAGAAAAAGATCAACAATCCAGCCTATAAAGCAAAGCCCCAGTGTAAAGAACCATATAGTTCCTGTGACTGGTTTGCCGTAGTAAAACCGGTGAGCGCCCATGAACCCAAAGATCCAGAGGATGTAGCCGATAGACTTAAGGTGTGTGTTGTTTAAATTTTCCACGGAGCTCTCCTATCTTATATTATGGCAATTCCGGAGACAGATCCATATACACTAACCCTGCAAATTTATCCGGCGGAAGAAATCCTTTTCCCCATTTTTCGTCAAATGCCTGAGTAGGTTTAGCGGCAATCACTTCATCCATTGTTTTGCCTTCCTGCATGAGCCGGCTGACATTGTCCCGGATTACGATTAACATAGAGACGTACTGCTGAAGTTTGTCTTTATTTGATAACGGGCCATGCCCCGGCACGACCTTGGTATTCTCATCAATCATAGGAAGAATTTGATTAATGACTTTGATCATACCGTTGATCGATCCGCCGGAATAGATACAAATATATGGATAAAGCCCTTCAAAATAGAGATCGCCCATAGAAATTACGTTGGCATTTTTAAAGAAAGTTACAGAATCGCCGTCAGTATGTCCGGACTCCAGATGAAATACCCTTACTTCTTCCCCATCCATATGAAATGTTATTTCATTCTTATATGTTAGCAGCGGCAGCGCTATCTCTGATGCAGGAGGGACCTTTTCGTTAAATATTTTCATGTCATGCTCTATGCCCATTTGCTTTCGTACATTTTCATGGGCGATAATTGCGGCTCCGGTTTTGGCGACTTTTTCATTTCCTCCCGTATGGTCAAAATGCCAGTGGGTAATAACCGCAAAACGGACAGGTTTTTCGCTCAATTCTGCGATTTTGGCAAGAAGCTTATCAACAGAGGCTTCGACTTTCGTATCGATCATCAATACTCCGTCATCACCCGTCAAAACAGTGGTATTGCCCATGCCGCCGGAATCGGAAAGCATATAAATATTCTTGGCAAGCTTCTCAGCGCCTACCTGAACCTCGGCCTGCTCTTTAGCATACAAAAAAGAAGTAAATACTAAAAAGGTAACAAGACTTCCGATTATTGAGAAAATATTTCTGCGTTTCATTAACATTTTATAATCTCCAAATGATGTATGATAGCGATAAATTAAAACGCCGCCTTTGGCCGTTGACTGAAATGATTTTTTAGCATTTTGACCTGGGGGGTAATACTTCATAGCTAAAAGTAACCGAATCATCAATCATTCCAAAACCAGGCTCCTCTGATGCGTGGAATTCCCGCGGGCTCCTTACATAAAAATAAGCCCACATATTTATTCCTACCTGGCTTTTTTGTATTGTTAATTCAAACTCGCCAATATTGTTCCATACGGGTTTATTTCCCATGCCCTTTGTCCAAAAAATGCGTATTCCAAAGCATCTCCCATTGGGTCAGTTGCAGATACTTTAAATTGGAGATAGTCACCAGGCCTTAATATACAGCCTGTTAACTTCATTCTATACTCACCTATAGACCAGGTGTTTCCGAGATTGTCTTGGATGCACTCTAACCTTGGATAAAATGAATCTCCAGTTTCCATATTGCTAAAATATCCGGTAATGTCTGACCTGATTTTTCCACTTATACCAATCGCCAAGTGCTTCTGGTAGGGGAGCAGTTCTCGACGATGAGCTTCAGGGTTCCTAATTTCATCCAATAAATCTAAGAGAACTTCAATTTCTTTTAAATTTTTGAATACTTCCGAAAGTCCATTGTCCCAGTTTTTTTTAAGTATCGTTTTAAGGTCGTAGAAATCAGCATAGTAAATTAACCGAGGATCGCTATGTCCAAATTTTATCTCATCAGTTTGCCTACGTTCGTCCCATTGAGATATTCTATCCGCTGAGACACCACATGACCGATACCACTCCACACCAAGTTTTTTTGATAAAACAAAGCTGAATAGATCTCTAAGAGAGTTTTCCGTACTTTTTAATGATTCTGAAATTTCCATATGTGTATTTCTTAAATGCTAACAAGTAATTATAAAGTTTTGGATATCTCCTCATACAGGAGGCTATCCAGAAGAATTAATAAATAATTTATACCATCCTGAACAATCAGTATTTATCTAAACAAATTTAGAATTATATATAATCCTTTGACAGATTTGTTGCAATAATATTTGGGTTTGTTGCAAAAGGGTTGGTGATTAACCAGGATTCAAGGCTTCAAGGGTTCCGGATCTCAAGCTAAATGCTGACAGCATGCTTTTATTCCTGATAAAGCGCTTTCAGGAAAATTTCTCTTGCAGCCGTATCCAATTGTTTTAGATTATCACCTTCAAGCTCCTGAGCCACCTTTTCCAGAAACCCGGGTATGTCTATTTGCTGCGGACATTTCTCGATGCATTCGCCGCACTGCGCACACTGGGAAGCATAACCCGGATTTCCGGTAGCTATGCCGCATGTTCTCACAGCATAGATAAAAGGCGTCTCTTTCGTCTTCCCAAACATATGAAGATCGTTATAGACTTCAAAACATATGGGAATCAAAACTCCGGACGGACAGGGCTGACAATAACCGCATCCTGTACAGTTGATTTTCATGATGTCCACATAGGTGCGAGCAACTTTATCAATAAGAGCCAATTCGCTTTTTGTAAGGGAGTTTGGATAAGCTTTTTCGGCAATAGCGAGATTTTCTTCTATGTGAGATTCTTCGTTCATTCCTGAAAGCACTACTGTAACTTCCGGATGATTCCACACCCAACGAAGCGCCCACTCTGCAGGAGTTCTTTGCTGTTTTGCTTCTTTCCATATGGCGGTTATTTCCGGAGGCGGGATGGGCCTGCCCAGGTTTCCTCCCCGCAAAGGCTCCATGATGATAACCCCAAGTTCTTTTGCCGCTGCGTATATAAGGCCCTGCTTTCCTGCCTGATTATTCTCATCAAGGTAATTGTACTGAATCTGGCAGAATTCCCAGGGGTAGGCATCCACAATCCGCTTGAAATCATCCGGTCTTCCATGAAATGAAAATCCGGCGTTTACTATCCGCCCGTCCTCTTTTGCCTTGTCCATAAAATCCGCAACATTTAACGCATTGAGTGAATCCCAAAAATGTCCATTCAGGCCATGAAGCAGGTAATAGTCAATCCGGCCGGTATTCAGTTTTGTCATCTGGGCGTCAAGGTACCGGTCCATATCCTCTCTTGATTTGATGATCCAGGATGGCAGTTTCGTGGCAAGTTTTACTTTGTCCCGGTAGCCTTCTGAAAGAGCGCGTCCTAAAAACGGTTCGCTTTCTCCCCCGTGATATGGCCAGGCTGTGTCAACATAATTCACTCCGGAATCGATAACATGCCGTATCTGATGTGTTGCCCGTTCTTCATCTATCTTTCCGTTTTTTTGAGCAAGGCGCATTGCTCCGAATCCTAATACTGAAATTCTGTCGCCGTTCTTTTTCATTGACCTATAAAGCATTTTTATTTCCTTTCATCTACTCTTTCTCCACTGATTCAGGCAGAAGCAATTCTGATGCCTTCGCAAAAAGTCAAAAAACGACTTTTTACTCAGATAGAGAGGGCTATCCCTCTCCCGCCACTTGAAGTAAATTCAAGTGGTTCCACCCTCACCCCAGGCCGGGGCTTACCCGCCCTCGGCCTGTTGATGGACTTCCAACGAACTCAAGTTATCGTTGTTGATATAATTTGTTCATGTTCTTTGATACTTATAAGTTTATAGCCCAGGTTTTTTGCTTTGCGTTTTAAGTTTATAATTACCCGCTCTTTGTAACGTTTTTCATAATATTCATTGCCGAGGTCATTATATTCCGCTCCATATTTAAGCATGTTATAAAAGATACGGGCAATTTTGTGGGCTGTAGCAGTAATAGCTTTTGGCGCTCCTAATTGAGCTTTTTTTCTCCTGAGAAATGCTCCTATGGCGCTTGCGCTTCGCTGAAGGCTATAAGCTGCAAGACGAAAAGCAACAGAGGCACGGTTAGCGGAAGGCTTTGTTTTGCTGCTTAAAACTTTACCGCCTGATATCTTGCTTCCGGGACATAGGCCAAGCCATGAAGCAAAATGCTTTTGTGTAGGACATGGACTCATGTCGATTCCAATTTCGCTGACGATTTTAAGCGCTGAGGGAGCATCAATACC
>DYJH01000051.1 GCA_020723255.1 Desulfonema limicola
ACCACCGTGCTTATCTGTCGCATAGAAAAAAAAACAGTTGCTACTCAATATTATACAAATATCGTTGTAGGGTTAGGTATTGGCACAAAGTTTCTCTTTATCTATACTTCGATTTTTTGATCCTCTGATCTATAACAGTGACATTTGCAATTCAGGTCCGGTTCGATCCGGTATGGAGGTTTGAAGATCAGCGCGACAGAACCCGACCTCACATTCCATTCCGGAAGTGGGTTCCCGTTTTCTTTACACCAATCGATAATATTTAATGTTAATGTGTCTGTCCCCCACTTTTCAATAATGCCTGCCCGGTAAAAAACATTTGCAATGATTGGGTTCCAGTGCCTATATTCATGTGGATGAAATAATGCTTTCGGGGTAATACCGAAATGAAGGGCGCCGGGGTTAATAATTTCCATCCTGTCATCATAAATGGCAACAGATGTCGATGCACCGGGCACCGCATAATCCCGATGGCAAAACGCATTGGCCAGCGCTTCCCGGAAAGCACGTGGATAGTAGAGCGGACGGCCCTGACGTTTGAATTTATCAGGAAATACTTTTCCGGTAATCGGAATGTGATCTTTAAAGAATGATTCGGCCTTTATTTTTTCCCTTTTTACTGTCTGTCAACTGCCCGATGGTTTTCTCAAACTCGCGTTCCCGGCGAACTGTCAAGTATTTCTTGACAGTTCGCCTCAGGAAGCAGCTCACCATCATCGAAAATACTTTGAATATGAAGGCTTATGTTTTGCTTGGTTGTCTGAAACAGGTCGGCCATAAGCTGCTGGGTCAACCATACCGTCTCATTCTCCAGCCGTACGTCGATTTTGACTTGGCCGTCTTCCGCCTCATAGACAAGAAATTGGCCCTTGCCGGAATTGGGGTCGTCAATGATTGTCAGATCCTTGCTCATGACCGCACCGCCTCCTTAATGAGTTGCTCCACGCTGGTTTTAGCGGTAACATCCTTGCCGATAAGTTCACCTTTGTCCGATGCGCCAAAAAAGACAAGGCCCCCAAGACCATTTAACATTCCGCAGACGGTTTTCATGGCCTGAGTGCGCTGACCGGTTGTGAATTTGAATTCAATCCGGTCCGATTCGCCGGATACTACCAGTTTTTTCAGTTCTTTTAGATTCATAATCCGCCTTATTATTCTCCCTTAATTGTTTTGACTTCAGCCGGCAGATTGCCAAATTTGCCGCAATTCACCTTCACCCTGTCTTAGTTCTTTTATTAAGAGCCAAGTACCTCGATCTTCTTCTTTCTTGGCTCTTTCTTGATCCTCATTTCCAGCCTGAGCGCCTCTGATCGTGTCATTGCCCGGCTTTGAGCTTCAAGGTGGACGGGGAATCTCCCTCGCGTGTAAACCGCCCCCTTGCCGGAGTTGTGCGCCTGGATCCGCTTTGAAAGATCATTGGTCACCCCGCAATAGAGCGTTCCATCGGCGCATCGCACGATGTAAACAATCCAGTTTTTCGTTTCCATAAGTTTTATTAGTATAATACGCTTTTCAAGATGTCTTCTATATCTATGCCACTTCAGCCTTTAATTGAATTATAATCTGGTTTGTACAATATGTTATCTTTAAAACAAAGCCTTCCGCTAACCGTGCCGCTGGTGCTTTTCGTCTTGCAGCTTATAGCCTTCAGCGAAGCGCAAGCGCCATAGGAGCATTTCTCAGGAGAAAAAAAGCTCAATTAGGAGCGCCAAAAGCTATTACTGCTACAGCCCACAAAATTGCCCGTATCTTTTATAACATGCTTAAATATGGAGCGGAATATAATGACCTCGGCAATGAATATTATGAAAAACGTTACAAAGAGCGGGTAATTATAAACTTAAAACGCAAAGCAAAAAACCTGGGCTATAAACTTATAAGTATCAAAGAACATGAACAAATTATATCAACAACGATAACTTGAGTTCGTTGGAAGTCAAAAAAAGACTTTTTACTCAGCGGGAAAGGGATTCCCCTCTCCAGCCACTTGAAGTAAATTCAAGTGGTTCCACCCTCACCCCAGGCCGGGGCTTACCCGCCCTCGGCCTGTTGATGGACTTTTTACAAGTCCATCATTTCTGATAAGCTTTGATTTCGGCAGTAACAACCTCCTCATTTCTTTTATGGTATATATTTGAATTGAAAGGGTAAATTTTAAGACATCAGCTTCACGATGATGATAGCTATAATAATGCCTGCAATATCAGCAATAACGCATACCGGCACTAAATATTTTGTCTTGCGTATTCCTACTGCTCCCAAATATACTGCAAGAACGTAAAAAGTAGTTTCCGCACTGCCGATGATAACCGCACTAATTCTGCTTGCCAGCGAGTCGGGACCGGCGCTTTTTACTATATCGGTGAATATTGCCGTAGATGCGCTTCCGGAAAGTGGTTTTATGATTGCAACGGATAGTACTTCTGCTGGAATGCCTAATGTATTTAACGAGCCGGATAGGACAGATTTTATAATATCAAAAGCGCCTGATGCGGTAAATGCCTTGACTGCTATAAAAACAGCAAGGAGATAGGGAAAGATTTTTACAATTACCAGGAGACCGTCTTTCGCCCCCGATACAAATGAGTCATATACCCTCACCTTTTTAAAAGTGCCGAACAAAACAGCAAATATTATAAAAGCCGGGATCATTAGCTGGGAAATATAGCCGATGGTTTTCATTTCGCCAGCCTTCTAAAAACAAACAATATGCATACGGAAATTACAGCTGAAATAAGCGTAGCGCATATGGTTGGAAATACTATGCCGGAAGGATTTGAAGATCCGAAAGCTGAAAGAATACCTACAACAGTAAAAGGCACAAACTGGATGCTTGCCGTATTTACTACTATAAAAAGCATCATTTCAAACGTTAGATTATCCTTGTCTTTATTTAAAGTCTGAAGATCCTGCATCGCTTTGATGCCAAGCGGTGTTGCAGCATTGCCAAGCCCGAAGAAATTTGCCAGGATATTTAGCGTGATGGATGAAACAGCGGGATGGTTTTCGGGTATACCTTTAAAGAGACGGGTGATAACAGGTCTGAAAAAATGTGAAATTTTGTAAATAAGTCCCGATTCCTCTATTATCTTGGTGATACCGAGCCACAATGATACTATGCCGGCCAGAAAAAGCGATATCTCAACAGCGGCCTTGGCTCCGTCAAAAATAGCTTTTGTCAGATCCTCCAGTCTTCCCGTAAAAACCGCAGTGATAATGCTGACGGTAATAAGAACCAGCCAGATTGTATTCATTGTGATTTATCGAGTTCGTCAATCTGCTTTTGAATTATATTAATCCGAGTGTTCTTGGCTGCTGTGTTGAATGTGCGGCTTAACTGACGCTTTTTCAAATCATCAATTTTATCCTGGAGTTCTTTTCGTTTTGCTTCAATCTGCGCTTTTCTGTCTGCCTCGGCTTTTTGTTTTTCTTCTTCGGCTCTTTGAATTTCTTTTTCTCTGGTTTCATCTTCGTTTTGCTGAATTTGATTTCTGGCATCTTCTATCATGCCATCATATTCCGGAAGGTTTTCTTCGGCCGGATCATTTAATGTAGAATTTTGGGACGTAGCTTTGCTTGTGCTGTATTTTTCTATGTTATCTGGCGGCTTCTGGTTGCTGAAATGACTTATGCCTTCTTTGTCTTTCCATGAATAGATGTTTTCATCAGCAATAACCGGACAAATCCAAAACATGATTAAACTGGCTGATATTAATAATTTCTTCATTTAAGCCTCCAATAGTATATTGTGGATACCGGCGCTTGTACCGGTTTGTTGTATTATTTATTATATCATATACTTATTTTTGCGTCATCAACAAAATGCTTATTCAACTTTTCTCCTGACAAGGGCGACAAGAGCTTTCGCGGCATCCGAAGGAAAGCTATAGCAGGGAATGCCGCCATCTTTTAATATGCCTATAGTTTCTGCCCAGCAGCTTTTATCTGTCATGAGATTGCATATTATCGGTTTTTTCTTCCACTTGCCGGCATTTGCAATCTCTTTGGCTATACTGATTGTATCCACAAAAAACGGCGTTACGAAGTTTATAAAAATACTGTCTATCTGGTCTTCATTCATCATTATTTCTATAGCAGCACGAAAATGCTCCCCTTTACCTGTTGCAAGCACATCCACAGGATTGTTAACGCAGGCTTCCGGATAAAGCCTTGCTTTTAAAAGCTCTTTGGCTTTTTCCGAAAGCATTGGTATATCAAGACCTGAGCTAATAAGAACATCTGTTGAAATGATTGCAGGGCCTCCGGTGTTCGTAATAATTCCTACACGGTTTGACTTGGGAACCGGCTGCAATGCGAAAGCAGATGCCGCCCTGCATAAATCTCCTTCATTCTCAAAAACAAGGATGCCCGCTTTTTCAAAAATAATATCTGTTGTTATTTCTTTTTCGGATAGACCGCCAATATGGGAAGACACTGCTCTTGCGCCTTCTCCGGTGCGGCCTGCTTTCATGGCAAGAAGTGGTTTTTTTGCTGTTGCTTCCCTTGCGGTTTTAATGAATGTTTCCGGGTCTGAAATGCTTTCAATATAAAGCACTACAACGCGGGTTTCCGAATCGTCTCCAAAGTATTTTACTATTTCGGAGATCGATATATCACAAGCATTTCCATTTGAAGCATATAAGCGGGTTCCAATTCCCATTTCAAAAAAACCATGATGTATCAACTCTCCCACACCGCCGCTTTGAGCAACTATTGAAATATAACCAGCTTCAGGTCTTGTGAACGCAAAATTGCAATAAGCCCTTACATCCGGGTCGGTGTTTATTATGCCCTGGCAATTCGGTCCGAATACTCTTATGCCATATTTTTTTGCACGTGAGAGAAAATCATTTTCAATTTCCTCTCCTTCAGGTCCTGTTTCCTTAAAACCCGCAGAATTGATGATAATTGATTTAACGCGTTTTTTGCCGCATTCTTCTACGGTCTGAGGGACAAATTTACTGGGTATGATAATGTGAGCCAGATCTATTTCACCGGGCACATCCAAAATGCTCTTATATGCCCTGATACCCTGTATTTCAGGCGCCTGGGGATTGATCGGATATATGAAACCTTTATAACCGAAATCGAGCAGGTTTCTTATTATTCTGTTTCCGATTGAAAGTTCTTTTACGGATGCGCCGATTACAGCAACCGATTTTGGTTTAAACAAACTGTCGAGCATGTTACTTATTTTCCTCTAATTGTTCGATAAAAGCTTCTATATTGGTTCTTGTCTGATCATCCGACAGACATCTTAGATCATTTAAATCTCCGTTTATTACAAGGTATGGTATTTTTGTCAGTTTTTCAAGCCGCTGTGGCATTCCGTAGCGGCAATTGGTGTTGTGCGGGCAGGTTTTTGCATCGTGGTAGATAATGCCGCTCACTTTATAGTATTCCATCATTTGCTTAATATATTCTTCCTTGGCGTCATCCGATCTTGTGATAAAGAGCTTAGTGTAAGCTCTTGCCATGCTGGCAAAAGGGTCTTCGGGGTCAAAATCTGTGAATACCCAGCTATTGCAATAAGTGGAAGCAAGGACGTTTGTGTTAAGGCCGGCAAACATTTCGGAATGGTCGCGCAGTCTGCCCCACACAGGCATGCCTTCCCAGTAAATTCTGAATCTCTCGTTATCGAGAGAACCCTGCTTGTTTTTTATTCTTTCGCTTAGTTCCGCATAAAGAAGTTTGTAATAATCAACCGCCTGCTGAGTTCCTCTCAACACAACCGCGGGAGCCATATGAATAGCGCCGTCGAAAAAAGTGATGGGAGATGGAACGGCAGAAGCAATATCCAAAACTTTTTTCCACAAATCTGAACATTCGCGGGAAAGAGCAACAGATCTTTTTAAATCATCGGCGTTAAATCTTTTTCCGGATATTTTTTCCAACGGTTCGATAAGGGCTTTTAATTGTTCAGCCACCGATTCAATATGAAATTCATTAACATCTTTAATTCCCCTATGCGTATTTACTGCCAGCAAAGGCACATTAAGCTCCTTTGAATACCAGGAGAACCAGTCCTGAACATCTCTGCACTGATTCGTATTGCATACAAGAACATCGGGCCTGGGAACTTTTTCTATTCCTTTGTATGCTCTTGAAAGAGGTGTTAGCCCTTTTATATAAGCTCCTATATCAGAAGTCAGATACGAACATATATCAGGAGAATAACCGCGGGCATTTGCATATGGTATAAGTTCGGTTGACATACGGGTTGCACCCAGCATTGCTCCGTGGTTTTCGGGAAAATAAACAAGAAAATCCATGCCCCTTAATATTTCGGCGGGGCCGACGCTGGAACACCATGCAATTTTTTTGCATCCGGTTTTTACTGCGTTATCCATTTCATAAAAATAATGCGACATTATTTTATTCATTTCCAAAGCAGCTTTAATAGTTTTTCTTGTCGGTTTTTCATCTTTTGCCATATTAAATATATTTCTCCAGCATCTTGGTGAGTTATTACATCATAAGATATGGATCAACATCAATAACAACACTGACATCCTTACCGCATATCTTATTGGCGTTTTCAAAGAAAATCTTTTCGGCAAATTGATGGATAGAATTGAAACTATCTCCCTTCAAAAGTATTTGCCATCTGTATTTACCCGCTATTTTGGAGATAGAAGCTTCAACCGGGCCGAGCACAATTACCGATTTCTGAAATGATATGTTGCCTGCTTTTAGATCGTTGCAGCATTTTCCCAAAGCTTTTGCACATGCCTGTGTTCTTTGTTTATCCTTTCCCGAAAGTCGTATCATGATCATTTTCGAAAAGGGAGGGTAGTTCAGTTCCTTTCTATAAATAATCTCATTTTCATAAAAGGACTTATAATCCTGTTTTTTTGCCGACAGAATAGTGAAATGATCAGGATTATAAGTCTGAAGTATAACCCTTCCTTTTGAATCTCCTCGGCCTGCCCTTCCCGCAACCTGAGCCAGGAGCTGAAATGTGCGTTCGCATGCCCTGAAGTCTGGAAAAGAAAGCGACAGATCGGCACATATTATTCCAACAAGTGTAATATTCGGATAATCATGCCCCTTTGCAACCATCTGTGTTCCGATGAGTATATCGATATTATGCTCGCTCAAATCCTTTAATATTTTTAATACAGAACCTTTACGAAGAGTTGTATCCGAATCCATCCTTGCCACTCTTGCTTTCGGGAAAAGACTTTTAACTGCTGCTTCGACTTTTTCCGTTCCAAGCCCAATAAGTTTTATTGCTAAAGAGCCGCATTTGCCGCAACCTGAGCCCGCTTCTTTTGCATATCCGCAATAATGGCATTTATATGCATTTGACGTTTTATGAAGAGTTAGCGTGATATCGCAATTCTTGCATTTTACAGCTTCTCCGCAAACTGAACACACAGGAAAACCCGCAAACCCTCTACGGTTTAAAAATAGCAGAACCTGTTCATCCCGAAATAGGGTGTTTTTAATGCCGTCTATAAGCTTCTGCGACAAAAAACGTCTCATTCCCCGACTATCACGGTTGTGTTTTAAATCAACTATATCAACGTCCGGCAGCATTCTGTTTTCAATGCGCCTTGTTAAAGTTAGTCCGTTAAACTTATTTGATAATACATTTTGATATGACTGAACAGAAGGAGTCGCTGAACCAAGAAGCACTATACAGTTTTCAAGTTTTGCCCTGACAACGGCAAGATCTCTTGCATTATATCGAAGCCCTCCTTCCTGTTTATATGACGGGTCATGCTCTTCATCGACAACTATTAATCCTATATTTTCTAAAGGTGCAAATAAGGCGGATCTCGCACCGATTACAATCGATGTTTTTTTATATGTTATTCTGCTCCATTGATCAAACTTTTCTCCCGAAGAAAGCCCGCTGTGCAAAATAGCCACACATTCGCCAAAACGCGCTCTAAAACGTTTTTCCATCTGAGATATGAGGGCTATTTCGGGAACCAGAACGAGGACTGAACAACCCTGATTTACAGCAGCAGAAGCAAGCTTCATGTAAACTTCGGTTTTACCGCTTCCGGTGACTCCGGTAAGAAGAAAAGGAGAAAAGCCTTTTCCGATACAGCTTAATACGCTGGAAATAATATTTTCCTGCTCCTGTGTCGGAACAGGGGCAATGTCCGGGTTTATTTCTTCTCCAAAAGGGTCGTGGTAAACAGGCCTTTGGGAAGTAATAACATATCCTTTCTTATTAAGAGCCTTAACAGCTTTTGCAGCATTGGGCACATATTCTTTCAAACACTTAAGAGACATTTCTTCGCATGATAATAAACAATCTACCACCTTTTTGTGCGACAAAGGCAATTTATCATCCGGCGTACCGCAGCCGGACAGACAGATATATGATTCCATTTTGGTTTTTGTCTTTCCTGATCTTATCCCTCCCGGAAGAGCTGCTTTTATAACTGCACCTATGGGATAGATGTAATAATCGGAAATCCACTTAAAAAAAGGAACCATAGAAGATGGGAAAAGCGGGGTTTTATCAAGAACATCCGATATGGATTTTATCTCCTTATCATCATATTCATTTTTGTATTCACTTTCGCATAGAGCATAACCGGTTGTTCGGCGCTGCCCGAAAGGGACAACTACTCTTTTGCCTTCAAGCAAACCTTCAGATATGCCATCAGGCGCCATGTATGTAAATGTGCCATAAACCGGCAAATCAACGGCAACCTCAATATATTTAAGACTATTTGACATTTTTATTTGAACTATATATAATTGTTGTTAAAATTTCTATGATTTTATGCTATGATTACAAAGTAATATATTGACATATATAATAGAAAGGAGAAATTTATGCACGCAACATTTAAAAAATTTGTTGTGACTTTAACAATTATTACATTACTAATTATATCATCCGGTTCTACGGTTTTAGCTCGGGAAAACAGCCAGACGGAACCACCTGATGGTTTGGCTATGATTGCTGACTTTGTGGTGGTAAGGCCGGTTGGTATTATCAGTCTTGTTACAGGCTACACAGTATTTGTTCTTTCTTCTCCATTCTCTGCTCTTGGTGGAAATATTGTAACGGCCTGGGATAAACTAGTTGTTGAACCTGCAGATTTTACCTTCAAGAGACCTATTGGATGTTTCAATCAATAAAATAGTTTGCGGTCTTTCAATACCTGATTAAAAGTTGCGTCCGTATGAGGGCTTACATTTGCTTAGACTATTATACGGATACAACACAATAATGAGAGCTCTTCAAAGGTTTTATCCTGGTTACTATCAACCGGCGTTATGCTTAAAATCTATATGGTGTTTTTTCCCCCTCTCATCTATTGGGATGTATTTTATCAACGTTGGACCATTATAGATTTGCCGTGGCCGGCTTAATTTCCAGTCGGGATCATCCGCGCTCTCTTTCCACTGAGCTATCCACCCCGGAAGCCTTCCTATTGCAAACATAACGGTGAACATATTTAGAGGTATCCCAAGAGCTCTTAATACAATACCGCTGTAAAAATCTATATTCGGATAAAGATTACGTTCCAAAAAATAATCATCTTTCAAAGCAACTTCTTCCAGCTTTTTGGCTATATCAAGCAAAGGATCGCTGGTATGAAGTTTTTCAAGGATATTGTCGCAAGTTTTTTTCATGATTATTGCTCTCGGGTCATAGGTTTTATAAACCCTGTGGCCGAAACCCATGAGCCTGAAAGGATCTTTTTTATCTTTATCTTTAGCCCTTTCAACCGCTTTCTTAACATTGCCTCCGTCTTTTTTCTTTATTCTTATAAGCATTTCAATAACAGCCTGATTTGCGCCACCGTGTAAAGGACCCCAAAGAGCCGCAATCCCGGCAGAAATGGCGGCATAAAGATTTACTCTTCCGCTTCCAACCATCCTGACCGTTGAACTAGAACAGTTCTGTTCATGATCTGCGTGAAGAATCCAAAAAACATTTAAAGCCTTGACCAGCTCGTCATCAATACGATATGGCTTAACCGGACTGTCGAACATCATATTAAGAAAATTAGCGCAGTAGGATAGATCCGGACGCGGGTAAACAACTTTATGCCCTCTTGATATCTTGTATGACATGGCGGCAAGTGTCCGTATCTTTGATAGAAGGCGCGTAACGGTTAAATTTATTTCTTCTACCGAATCAACTTTCAGTTCGGGATAAAAGCTTCTAAGAGCAGTAACCATTGAGGAGAGAATCCCCATCGGGTGAGACGCCCTGGGGAAGCTCTGAAAGAACGATTGCATGTCTTCATGGATGAGAGAGTTATCATTTAAAAGAACAGAAAACTCGGTTAACTGTTTTCTGGTAGGAAGAACCCCGTTTATTAGAAGATAAGTTGTTTCGATAAACAAAGAATACTCAGCAAGCTGTTCAACAGGAATCCCCCTGTAGCGCAGAATTCCCTTCTCCCCGTCCATAAAAGTAATTGTGCTTATACAACTGCCAGTGTTTGCGAAACCTGGATCAAGAGTTATTAATCCCGTTTTCTGCCGGAGAGTGGAAATATCAATCGCCTTTTCACCCTCTGTACCCGTGATTACCGGAAGAGAGTACTTTTTCCCTTCATATATCAATTCAACGTGTTCTGCCATAATATTTCCCCTTTTTTGGATCTATCAAATATAAAAGAAATAATTGATTTGTAAATAAACTTATAAGGAAAATACATCCATCGTTCAGCCGGTTTAGTGTCTGAATTATGCACCAGATATGACATTCCCTTCCATGTAGGTCTCCATTGTCATTACAATTTACTGATATGTATGCTGCTTTTATTAAACTTTAACGTCTAAAGTCTATATAATATGTATTACTTGAAAGTCAATAAGTTATCAAATAACTATTTTTTCTCCTCTTTTATAAAATAGGTTTGTTGGAAGACTCTCAAAAGGCCAAAAGTGGATTTAATAAAATAACTATTTACTTGACTTAAATCCATTCGTACATATTGTATTATAAATTAATTTAAATACAGGAGAATTTTATGGAAAAAGTTGAAAAGAACTTGTATGTCAGTGTTCATTATAAAGGATCTCTTAGTAACGGAGAGGTGTTTGACAGCAGTGAAGGACGGATGCCGCTTGAAGTGCTGATGGGTGGCGGGCAGTTGATAAAAGGCTTTGAAGATTCACTTGTCGGCATGTCATTAAAAGAGAAAAAAACATTTACCCTCGCACCGGAAGATGCCTACGGTCAGAGAAACGATAACCTGATACATAATTTCCCGTTATCGGATGTCCCGCCTGGCGTAATTCCTGAACTGGGTCAGATTATCGGCCTTCAAATGCCCGACGGCCGTCAGGTTCCTGCTCAGGTTGTCCAGGTAGATAATAAAAACGTTGTATTGGACTTAAATCACCCTCTTGCGGGTCAGGCATTGACTTTTGATATTGAAGTAGTAGGAATCAGTAACACACCAACCCATGTTCAGTCTGACTGCGGATGTGGCTGTGACTGCTCTTCTTCCGGCAATTGTAGTGATGAAGAAAATTGTGGAGAAGGATGCTGCTGATGGACTTTTTAATAGTCCACCATGTCTATCTGTCAAAATATATATTCTTTCCGCTCACAGAAAGAGGGATTCCCATAATTAAATCCCAGTCAACAAGCTTCATGTAGCGCGCAGCAGCGCCTACCCTGTACATAATACGATTGTCGATATTAAACATGCTTGCTGTTTTTACGGCGGAACCAAGCGCTATACCCATGTCTAGTGTCCTGAATGCACAGACAGGGCCGATAAAGTCTACACTTTTCTTTTTTTGCAGAGAAAGTGTTTTACAATCAGGATATCCGCATGCACCGCAATCCAAGTTCAATGGTTTCGCATCCTTTAGACCAATAAGCACTACTGCATCAGAAACAGCAATATTTTTTGCGTCACGGTCAAAGTCTTCTTTCGCTTTTTTGATTCCGAACTCTATCATTTTTTTTGCAAGCTTCTTAATGTCTTTACCTTTCAGTATTTGAGTGCAAACATAATTTTCCCCTCTGCTTTTCGGAGCCGTTGTGGCAGATATTACCATAAGCTGTGCCACCATCTCTATAGTATCCATACACTTCTCCTTATTTGCTTTTATATTTAATTTACAACGGCATAAATGTATATTATATTAACTGTTAATACAAGCGCCGTTTATAATACAAAACTGTTTACCAGGAGTACTGATATGAAACGATATACACCTTTTTTTATTTTGGCTTTTCTATGCATTATTATATTGTTTACCGGATGTTCTACATATGAAGTAAAACCTCTTCCATTTAAATCACCTTCATCTATAGATAATGCCGTTAATGTTGCAGGTGCTGACATTGCGGCAAGGGCGTTTGCAGATTCCAAAAAAGCGAAAGAAACTTTTGGATTTGATATACTTGGCGCAGGAATGCTTCCTGTCCAGGTGGTATTTGATAACAAGGGACATAATTCACTGGAAGTTGTTGGCAATCAAACTTTTCTTGAAGATAAGAATGGAAATCTCTGGCCTATATTAAGCAAAGATATTGCATACGAAAGAGCCACTCAGTTCGCAAAAACAAAGGAAATTTTTAAAGAAGGGGCTTATAAGGGTTTTCTTGGAGCAGCCACAGGAGCAGTAATAGGAGCGGCTGTAGGTATTGTTTCCGGTGAAAATGTAGCCGCAGCAGCAGGGAAAGGAGCTGCGGTCGGAGCCGCCGCAGGAGCCACAATAGGAGGGGCAATTGGGTACGGCTCTGAAGATGCAATAAGATCAATAACAAGCGACTTGCGTGAAAAATCTCTCCAGAGCAGCGAAATATTACCCAAAAGTTTAGCACATGGAATTTTGTTTTTCCCAGGCGAAGCTGTTTCTGCAAAACAACTGCGACTTCAGATAAAAGAAACCGATACAGGAGCAGTTCATGTGGTGCAGCTTGATTTTTAAAATTAATGCTAACCCTGCTTTTCAAGATATTTGCATGATATCCGCAGGGTTTAACCGGTTGACAATTTAAAACGAACTCTTAATTTATCTCTGATACTATAAACAAAATTATTGGAGATATTAAATTATGTTTGAGACGAAAGAACAGGTTCTTGAAAAAATACTTGCCCAGACAAAACCACTTTGTCCGCATTGCAAAACCGAAATGAGCATCTGGGAAGTCCCTTCAATTAATTGCGGTGATGGTTTAGGATGGGGGACTCCTTATCTTTTTATATGCTTTAACGATGATTGTTCTTTATATAAAAGCGGGTGGGATAATATTAAAGACCATTACGCCCACAGCGCATCCTATAGGTGCATGTGTTACCCAGGTACCGAACAATTTGAACTGATTACTGTTTTTAGTCCTATGGGAGCAAAAGGACAGATTATTGACGACAAGGTAGCGGCTCAACAGGAAGTTTTGAAAGAAGCCATTAAAAAAGGCTTTTCTATTCTGGCTGATTGTTATGTATCAAAAGACTCACCCTCAGTTCTGAGAATTATTCTTGATCCGACTGAACCTGCACGTGTCAGGCTCAAGGCTGCCGAAATGATAGGCGACATAGGCGAAGTTGATGCAATTGAACCTTTAAGAAATTTAAAATTTGAAAATAAGCTTATTCAGGAAAAAGTCGAACAGTCTATTTCAAAGATACATGAAAAATACTTTACCAGAGAATGCCCATTTTGCGCTGAAATAATAAAGAAAAGAGCCAATATCTGTAAACACTGCGGGAAAGAAGTATCCGGGCAATAACTTTTGCTGCTCCGGGGAACACATGTTTCGGCATGTTATATTGTCATCCCTGAAATGGAATGTTTTTCCCGGAGTGAATAAAGTTAAAATAAAATCTGTTATTCACAAGCGATAGCTTTGTGGCTTTAGCCTTGTTGCTTCTGGTCAACCACCCGGAATGATGAAGCGTAGCCAGAGAATAAGCCGATATCCATGAAAGGCTTACCAATACAAAAGCGCCGTATAAAAAGGCAAACAGGCCATCCGAGTTTCCGCAGCGTTTTGCGTATAAAATACTTACTATGCTTGATGTAAATATTATTCCTACCAATACGCAAATTCCAAACTCAAGGGTATGCCAGCAACAAAATATAATAGTTGCAAAAAGGAAAAAAGGAGAGAAAATTATTCCAATGCAATGCAAAATTAAATTTATACGCACACCGAGTGCAGAATTATCTCTAAACTTCTTAAAGATAAATCGGGACATAACTATGGTTTCACGTATATGGCTCCGCGCCCAGCGCAGAAGCATCATGCAAAGATTTGTATATCCAACCGGCACATTTGTAAAAGCCACGGCATTTTGCTGATAAAAAATATCATAACCTTCCCTTATGATAAGATTTGACATGGCACGGTCTTCGCCTATGTTTGAAGGTTTTCCGAAAAAAGTTTGATTGAGCCATTCAGACAGGATTGGAGCAACCGCATCTCTGCGGTAAGCCGAAAGGGCTCCCGGAGTACACATTACAGTATTTACCATGCTCTGGCTTGCACGAATAAAATCAAAACTGAAAAGGAATATTACATCAAGCATCTTAGGAATTATGCCTTCATTGCGGTTAAGAACACGCACATTTCCTGAAACAGCGCCTATTCTCTTGTTTTTAATAAATGGAGTTATAAGATTTCTTATGGTTTGAGGTGTGACCTCTGAATCACTGTCAACCGTTACAAACACATCCCCTCTGCTTTGCTGAAACCCGGAATAAAGAGCGTGCCTTTTCCCTTTATTCCGAGAAAGTTTTATTGCTGTAACCGTTCTTCCCAACTCCTGCTTCGCTTTAGATATCCACTCCCATGTATCGTCGGTGCTTCCATCATCAACTGCAATTATTTGAAGTTTTCCCGAAGGATAATCACTTCCAGCAAGGCTTTTAAGCGTCATATATACCTGTTTGCCCTCGTTGAAAGCAGGCACCACCACACTGCATGAAAGCAATTTATTATCAGTCAAAGAAGGCATGGGTTTATATTTACAGACAAGGTATAACCTCCATAAAAACTCAATTATACTGATGGCAACAAAGAATACTGCAAACAACATGAAAGCTCTTCCGTAAGGATTAAGCATCATCTCTTTCCGGATCATTGAAATACGATCCAAAAACAATATGTCGATTGCTACAACTGAAAGCATAGCCAGGCAAATCGATATTTTGATGATCATATCAAATTGTTTTCCCTTTGAAGAAAGAGACTTATAGAAAACAATCAGATTCTGCCTGAAATTGCTTATAAAATATAAAAGCGATGAATAATTCTGTATATTAGTAGAAGGCGCTGCCATATTATTATCCTGTTTAAAATGCATAAAAGCCTGTACAAATCGAATTAAATTAAAATGTTCGGTAATACAGGCTATTGATATTTTGATCACATATCCTAATAACAAAATATTTAGAATATCAATAATTATTTAAAATTTTGGTAATTATTGAGCTTGTTCTTCTACTCCTGCATTTGTTTAATGTCAATAAGAATAATATTCTAAAATCCATCAAACTTGACATATAAGTCTGTTAATGCAATACATAAGACCATTAAAAATAAGGAATAACCATAATAATTCAGGAAAATTTGTTTCAATTGGATAAAATTAAACAAAAAGTTGGGCGTTATAGAATTGATTTCGAACCTGTTGGCCGCCGGGGTAAATGCGATTCCGACAAGTCGCTTTTAGAATGCGCTCATCAGCTTGGAATTAATATAAAAAGCGTATGCGGAAGCCAGGGAAAATGCCGCTCCTGCAAGGTTAACATTCTTGATGGAAAAGTGTCGGAGCCGACTTTGAGTGAAAAAGAAATATTTTCCTCAAAAGAGTGTGATGATGGATGGCGTCTGGCTTGCAAAGCATACCCTTTAAGTAATTGTAAAATATACCTTCCTCCCGAATCGATTACCGCACCTCAACGCACCCAGACAGAAGGGCTTGAAATTATAATTTTGCCTGAACCTGTTGTAAATTCTTATAAGATTACTGCCAGTCCTCCTTCTTTATCGGACCTGCGTGCCGATGCCGAAAGGCTTTTAGAACTATTAAATGTAAATAACAATCTTAGTTGCAATAGTATTGATATAGATATCATTCGGGATAGTTTTCCAAAACTGCGGGAATGGGGCTGGACTTGTAATGCTCTTGTGAGAAAGGACGAGGTTATCGGCTTGTCTTTATCGGAACGCAAACTTGGTCTTGCCGTAGATTTAGGAACAACTAAAATTGCAGGATATCTGATTGATTTAGAAAGCGGCAAGACTCTTGCGGCTGAAGGCATAATGAACCCTCAGATAAGCTATGGCGAAGATATTATAAGCCGCATCGCACGTGCAATTCAGTCGCCTGATGACGCAGCACAGTTAAAGAAGCTTGTTGTAAATTCCATAAATGAGATGGCCGGAGGTTTATGTTTAAGGACAGGTGCAAAACCTGATGAGATTATCGATGCTGCGATTGTCGGAAATACCGCAATGCATCACTTATTGCTCAACCTGCCTGTAAAACAACTTGCTGAATCGCCTTTTATCCCCGCAGTGAAAAATGCTTTGGATATAAAAGCCCGCGATGCCGGTTTGCAAATTGCCAAGGGCGCTTATATACATCTTTTGTCAAATATAGCCGGTTTTGTGGGCGCTGATCATACTGCGGCTTTACTGGCGACAGATGCCGGAAAAATCGAAGGATTAGTGCTGGTTATAGATATCGGAACAAATACCGAAATTTCCTTAGTAGAAAATGGAGAAATTGTCTGCGCTTCCTGCGCATCCGGTCCTGCATTTGAGGGAGGGCACATCCAATACGGCATGCGCGCTTCAGCAGGAGCCATCGAAGATATACTAATAATAAATGATGAAATACAATATCAGACAATTGGCGGGGCTTCCCCAGTAGGAATCTGCGGTTCAGGCATCCTGGATGCATTAGCGCAACTGTATTTGGCCGGAGTCATAGATAAGGGTGGCAGGATGTCTTTTGACCATCCCAGAGTGAGGCCAAACGGGAAATGCCTTGAATATGTTCTGGTAAGCGAAGAGGAAAGAAACGGACAGGAGGCAATCGTTGTTACTCAGAGTGATATAAGAGAATTGCAGCTTGCTAAAGCTGCTATCCGCACCGGCATACAGTTATTGCTGGAAGCTAAATGGCGCACTGAAGACGATATCACACAGATAATCATTGCCGGAGCCTTTGGAAGTTATATCAATGTGGACAGCGCTGTAGCATCCGGCCTATTGCCTGTTTTGCCGTCCGACCGGTTTAAACAAGTGGGAAATGCAGCAGGCATAGGGGCAAAGATGGCATTAATTTCTTCAAGTAAACGCCTGGAAGCTCAAAACCTGGCTCAAAGAGTGCGTTATATCGAATTAAGCACTGCACCTGCTTTTATGCAGACTTTTATCCAGGCAGGTTATTTGGGAACATATAGATTGTATGGTGGTAAGAGGGTAGAGATTAACAAGGAGTAATGAATATGGCCAAAGTAAAAAAAATGAAAACAAGCTATATAGCAGAAAGTCCGGATAATATTAAATCAGATATTTTAATTTCTATGGACTACAAGTACAGGCAGAAAAGAGATATAGATATCGAAATAAAGCAGCCTGAATTCACTTCAGTATGCCCTATGACAGGTCTTCCGGATTTCGGCACTATAACTATCAGATACACCCCCGATAAAAAAATAATAGAGCTCAAATCCTTGAAATTCTATCTGCTTCAATACAGAAACGTGGGTATTTTCTATGAGCATGTTGTAAACCATATGCTGGATAATCTTGTTGAAGTGCTAAAACCAAAACAAATGGAAATTACAGGTGAATTCAGCGCCAGAGGGGGTATAGTTACAAGGGTTGTCGCGAGTTTTAAGATTGATTAATATGCGACTTCTAGAAAATCATAATATGAATTTATTATGTCATATGCTTGTTGTTCCGATGTGATATGTTTTATGGATTCACGGAACTTTGCGTTTGAATCAAGCCCCTTTACAAACCATCCGAGACGGCTTCGCATCATAAAACAGGCCTGCTTTTCCCCGAAATATTCTACATTTGCCTTCAGGTATTCTTTCATGTATTGAAACCGTTGTGCAATGCCTGACGGCAGCGGGGGCTTATCAGACATTAAAGCTTTAATCTGTTGAAATATCCAGGGATTGCCGACAGCAGCCCTGCCTATCATAACTGCATCGCAACCGGTCTGAGCCTGCATTGAAACGGCATCATGGGCAGTAAGTATATCCCCGTTTCCAATAACCGGGATGGATACATTCTCTTTAACCTTCGATATAACAGACCAGTCAGCCATGCCTCTAAAGCCCTGATTTGCAGTTCTAGGATGAACTGTAATGGCATCTATGCCGCAATGTTGTGCAATTTGAGATGTTTTTAGCGCTTGCTCTCCTGATTTTTCCCATCCCGTTCTTATCTTTATTGTAACAGGAATTTTTACACGGTTTTTTACTGCATTCAAAATAGCTTCGGTCTTACCAGGATCTTTCATAAGAGCAACGCCTGCGCCTGTTTTTACAACCTTTTTAACGGAACAGCCAAAATTTATATCGATTATATCAGCCCCTGCAGATTCAACGATTATTGCAGCTTCAGCCATGATAAAAGGATCGGAGCCGAAAATCTGAAATGAAACAGGACGTTCTTCAGATAGAGAATCAAGCATCTTAAGGGTTTTTTGGGAACCGTAGGCAATACCGTTTGCACTTATCATTTCAGAACAAACGAGTCCGCATCCGGCTTTTTTTGCAATAAGTCTGAAAGGTAAATTGGTGATACCGGCTAAGGGGGCAAGTACTATGTTGTTATCGATAACTATTGAGCCAATTTTCATTTGTAAAATCATGCCAATAAAGTATAAACTTGTCAAGGATTCCCGGGAACTTTTGAAATATTAGACAGCCTTGCTACTTCCAAGTCTCATAAACTACAAATTCCCAAAGAGATGAGCTATCCGGGTGAATATTATGGGAAAGCTTTAATCACTGACGTCGTAACCGGAACGAGGAGAATTGGGAACGGATGAGCCATAGATATCCTGTCACTCCGACAGCTCTGCGCCTTCTAAAAAGACATTGCAATTTTATCTCATCAGATGTATATTCATTGTAGAGACATTTTAGAAGACATGATTTTTTAAATGGGGGCACAATATGCAAACTAAAATTCAAAAATGGGGCAATAGCCTTGCATTACGAATTCCCAAATCATTCGCAATAAATGTAAACCTAAGGCAAAATGAACCGGTAGATTTAACGATTGACAAGGAAAAGATTATTATTACTCCTATTAGGGGAAAAGAATATTCGCTCAACGATCTTTTGGAAAGTGTTTCGGAGAATAATCTTCACGGCGAATTAGATACTGGTACTCCGGTGGGGAAAGAAATATGGTAATTATGGGCAATTATATTCCGGACAGGGGGGATGCCGTCTGGATAAACATGACTCCTCAAGCCGATCATGAACAAGCAGGAAGGCGTCCTGCTATAGTCCTGTCGCCGATTTCCTATAATCGTAAAGTTGGCCTTGCCTTATTTTGCCCGGTAACCAATCAAATAAAAGGTTATCCTTTTGAAGTAAATATCCCTTCAGGCCTGAAAGTGACCGGCGCTGTTTTATCCGATCAGGTTAAAAGTCTTGATTGGAAAATAAGATATGCAGAATTCTATGACAAAATTCCTGATTCTGTCATTTTCGAAATATTAAAAAAACTTGGGGCGCTGTTGCGTTTTGACGGATAGATAGTTTGATGACCGATATTTTACTTATTCAACCGCCCATTAGGGATTTTTATCTTACGTCAAAAAGGACTATTCCTTATGGACTGGCATGTATAGCAGCATCTCTTGAAATAGCCGGTTTTTCTGTTGAAATATTCGACGGCCTTGCTACTTCCAAATCTCATAAACTGCAAATTCCTGAGGAAATGAGCTACCTGAATGAATATTTCGGGAAAGAAGATATATCTCCTTTTGCCCTTTTCAACAGCTTCAAGCACTTTGGATACAGTTTCGAACATATCGGAAAAGAAGCGGCCAAAACCGGCGCATTTCTTGTCGGGATTTCATCTTTGTTCACACCCTATGCAGAATATGCGCTGATGACTGCTGAGGCTGTAAAAACTTATAGCCCTGATTGTAAAATTGTTCTTGGCGGCCACCATCCTACAGCTCTTTATAATAGTGTAATGGAAAACTGTGCGGTTGATTTTGTAATTCGTGGCGAAGGAGAAGAATCCATGCCGCTTCTTGCTGCGGCGATTAAAGAAAACAAAATTTTTGATTTGGTGCCTGGTATTGTTTTTCGCAAAAAAGATGGAAACTTACATGTTAACAAACCAGCGTTAATTGGCAATCTTGACAAACAGCCTTTACCTGCAATCAATCTTTTAAAACATAGTTTTTACAAAAGAGGCAAAATGGCAAGCGCTGTTATTACAGCAAGCAGGGGTTGCCCTATGAAATGCTCTTATTGTTCTCTCGGTGGTTTGTCATATCAGAAATACAGGCAAAGAAGCGTTGAATCGGTTATAAGAGAGCTTGATAATAATATTGTCCAAAATCAAGCTGCCTTTATAGATTTTGAAGATGAAAATCTCAGCTTGGACAAAAAATGTTTTACAGAGCTTCTTCATGAAATAAAGTCTCGATATAGCGAATCAGGACTTGAGTTAAGAGCAATGAACGGGCTGTTACCCACATCGCTTGATGAAGAGATGGTGTGTCTTATGAAAGAGTCGGGGTTTAAAACCCTTAATCTTTCCCTTGGTTCATCTTCATCAGAACAACTCAATAAATTTAATAGACCTGACGTGAGAGAAGCCTTTGATAGAGTCCTTTTATTTGCTGAAATATATGATCTTAAAACAGTTGGTTATATAATTGCCGGAGCGCCGTTTCAGAGGCCGGAAGATTCCGTTTCGGATCTTTTATATCTTGCAGAAAGAAGAGTACTTGCCGGAGTTTCAGTTTTTTATCCTTCCCCCGGAAGCAGTGATTTTGAGTTGTGCAAAAAACTTGAAATACTTCCCGGAAAATATTCTTTAATGCGTTCAAGCGCCTTTCCAGTTTCCCATACAACAGACAGGGCACAGGCAGTTACTATTCTGAGGCTCGGAAGAATTTTAAATTACATGAAATTTCTGATCGAAAGCGGATATAACATACCTGAACCTGCGCCATTTATAGAAAAAGAAATTAAATACAATGATCGAATTGAAACAGGGATAGAGCTTTTAAGTTATTTTCTTTTTGACGGAAAGATAAGAGGTGTTAACAAAGAAGGCTCCGTTTATGAGAACAACATATGTGCCAAGGCTGCCGGTTTGTTTGTTGAACAAATAATAAAAGTTGGTTTGAAGGGATGCTGAGTTAAAATAAACGCATTTCTATATTTTCTTTCGAAGTAGTTTTTACGTTTCCTCGTAAATCCGGATATGAGGACCAACAGCGACTATTTCCACATCTTTTTTCACAACGCGGTAGATAATCCTGAACCTGCTGACGCGAAATCTTCGCAATCCAGCCAACTCATTGCGCAGCAGCTTGCCGGTATGTGGCTCTTCCAATATTGCTTTAAATGCCGACTTGATTTTGCTCTTTAATTCTGGATGCATTCCACGAATCATAGTTGCTATTTCATCCGGAATTCCTAGTGAATGAAGTTTAGGCTTCATAATTCCTCAAGAGTGTAAATCTTCGCCCGATTAGCCTTCAACTCTTTCAACCCTTGTTTGATCTCCGACATCAAATCCGTATCCGAGATAATCCGGGATGTTTCCTTGAAGCTTTCATACTCATCAGAACTGATAATAACCGCCGCAGGGCGTCCATTTTTTGTCACGACGATCTCATCGTTATTTGTGTTAACAATATCCACGAGGGCGCTGAATTTCATTTTTGCTTCAGATAGTGACAGTATTTTCATAATATGACTCCAATTAAGATTAACCATAATTATGGTCAATTTAAGTCTATATCTGTGAGCTTGTCAAGAGATGATTTACAAGGGAATTACCAGATGAAATAAAGTTCCCCACCGCAGAGCGGGCGGTGAAGGCTTGTTGTTGCGGTTAAATGGCAAGCCACGACTCTCGATTTCTTTATTAAAACTATGCATAGTTAAAACTCAAAACCATATTTTATTATAATCTCACAAGAGCCAAAAGCAGATCTGACCCCTTTTTTCCTTTTATATTGTGGATTTGCTTTTATTCGTTCAAGACGTTCTCCGGAGATTTTTCCTCCAAACGGGGGAAGAGACAGAACAAAAAAGGCAATGAGCATTAAAATGATCAGAACCACCAATACAATACCCAATAACTTTTTGCTTTTTAACTTCATGCAACACAATTCAATATAATTGATAGGCCAATGGTTGACCCGTGGCACGCAGCTTGCTGTGCCAAAGGCCATGCAAGCAAGTGACATCGGTGTCCAATGGCCTGGTTGGCAAAGCCTGC
>DYJH01000052.1 GCA_020723255.1 Desulfonema limicola
GCACCTGCATGCCCATGCCCAGACCATATATGCCCTCATAGAAAGGGCCGCCTACATGAATAAAATCTATCTTTCCGGTGGCTTCAAATTTCCGAGCTATCTCCTTATAGTCATCGATACCGTTTCCTCCGGGTATGAAGTCATCGCCTGAAAGCCTTATCCCCAGAATCTGATCGCTTCCTATAGCCTCGCGAACAGCATCAATCAGTTCCATGGGAAATCTCAGCCGGTTTTCAAGGCTTCCGCCGTACTCATCTGTCCTGATATTTGTAACAGGCGACATAAACTGCTGTGGCAAATAGCCTGAACCACCATGAATTTCCACTCCGTCCAACCCGGCTTCTTTGACAAACTCCGCCGCTCTTTTAAATGCCTTGACTACTTCCTGTATATCTTCCACCTCCATCTCTTTAGGCACATCGCGGAACATTGCACCCGAAGGGATAGCAGATGGAGCCCAGGCCGGAAGACGGCTCAGCTCAGGGTCAGACTCCCTTCCTGTATGGCAAAGCTGCACTAAAACCATAGCGTCTTCGTTGTGCACAGCCTCTGCAAGTTTTCGCAGCATGGGAACAACCCTTTTATCATGTATCTCCTGGATACCAGCCAAATCTCTGGCATTTTCCATTACGGTCATCATTCCTGCTATAATAAGCCCTGCGCCTCCTTTTGCTCTTGCCCTGATATACTCAACATATCTGTCGTCCATGATAAAATCTTTATCGGCAAACATCGTTCCGTGAGGTCCGAAATATATCCTGTTTCTTACAGTCTTTGTTCCGATTTTAATGGGTGTAAACAGATAGTTAAATTGTCCTTCCATTGCTAAATCCTTTCATGGTCATGACATAAGATAACCGAATGCTACTTGAAAACCTCCAATGCAAGCAAGCCAAACTCCCGTATGCCTTTACCATACGGGCATACATGACGGAGTTGATGCAATTCGAGGCAAAGCAGAACAGCTTGTCGTCGGCTATTTCTTTTTTTTAAGACTCCGACTCCGTTGAAATCCTTTCCAAAGCATGACGGGCAGATACTTAACAATATCCCAGGTGAGTAAATGGAATATGCTCCACAACTCCTCGGGTTTCACAAAGGCCGTCATGGGCATGCCGCCCATCGCCATACCCCGGACAACGATTCGCTCGTCCTGACGCTTCATCGTTTTTATTTGCATTATTGTTCCACCGTTTCCATCTACCAGCTTCATAATCGTTTTCCCTTCCGATATTATTTTTGTGATACAGCATGTTCGGCGGCAGTATAACCGGAAGTAGTCGACATGCTGCAACCACCGAGAAGACCGAAGCCCATCGGCATTCTACTCTGTCCGATACTTCCACCGGCCGTAAAAAAAGCGGCGTATAGCCCGGGGATAGGCTTTTGATCCATATCCAATACTTGCATGTGACGATTAGTCCTCAGACCACAGCCGACCGGCCCCATGCTGCCGCCGGCTTTAATCCCATAGAATGGAGCGTGCTTTATCGGTATCAGAAACCGAGCAGGTGTGCCGAATTCAGGGTCCTCACCGGCATCACAATGTTTATTCCATTTCTCTATAGCTTCCTTGAATAAAACTTTATCCAGGCCTAACTTTTCAGCTAAATCCTCCAGCGTATTGGCCACTCTTATTGCTCCCAAATCGATTGATTCTTTCACCGCTAATCGCCAATCTTTCGGGGCAAGCAACTCCTTTCTGGTAATTATCTCGTTCCCCGGCACATCCTGCGTGAGAGGGCGTTTGCAGGACAGCCCCAATGGGACATCGTCCTGGATCTTCCAAATATTTTCTTCATACTTGTTATCGAAAATGACATACGCTCTTCCACCTGGTTGAGCCCCCATGGCGGGCGGCCTTAACATATATTGGCCTAAATTGTTGTCCATCATCATAAATCTTTCACACGCTTTGTTTAAGTGCAGCCACGGGGCTCTCGACAACTGGACATCTCCGGAGTATAAATATCTAAACCACGGGCCTCCTTTCTCCATGAGGTCTATTCCTCCCTCAAAACAGGTACACGAGTCAAATCCTGCCACATCGGCTCCTACTCCAAGCCCCATCCTGAAACATTCTCCGGTATTTGACGGCAGAGACATCGATACGCTACCGACACCTTTATAGACTGAGGGAGCGTATTGCTTAAGCAGGCTTCTATTGTGTTGCATACCGCCGGCTGCCATAAGTACAGCTTTTTTTGCTTTTACGAAAATGGTGGTTCCCTCCGGCTTGACCGTAGCTTTCACCCCCACAATCCTGCCATTATCTCTCACCAATGCATCTATTTGAGTATTGGTGTGCAATTTCACACCTTTATCCTTGCACTTTTCGGTCAGAAAGTTCATAAGGTCCGTTAACGCAATATAACATAATCTCTCGTGGCCGCCTTTGGAGGTAACTGCGGGATATCCTGCTCTCTCATTCTCCCATTTAAAACCCTGATCTTCTATCCAATCAACGACTTCTCCACTCTTTTGTATCATATTGCGAAATAAATGGATGTTGCCTGTGTAACCTGTTTCAAACAGGCTTCCCATGGCAACCTCATTTACATCCCATTCTATCCCTTCCTTTTTCTGGACCCTACTGTTGTATGCGTAAAACGCGCCGGCGTATTGCGATGTCCCGCCGGTAAATTCCAATTTCTCCAATAGAATCACGGAACATCCTTCCAACCTGGCTTTCAGTGCGCCTGCAAGGCCTCCTCCTCCTGATCCGACTACTACCATATCGGCCTCCTGATCCCATTTTCCCGGCGGGTCTACAGGTGGGATCGGTTCAGCATCTTCAGGTTTTTCCAATGGCTTTTGTCCTACTCTCCAATCATATTCCTTGTCCATTTTTGTCTCCTTTATTTTTATTTTATTTATTTATTTATTTCCCATAATAATTTTGAATTTAAGCAGTTGTAAATATCAATGCTTAAATCGTGCCAATATATTAATGATAATATATTAAGTTAGTTAGATAAATTAATGGTTTGCAGCCTTCTAAATTAAATAAATATAGTTATATTAAACGCAAAAAGTGTGTTATATAACTAGCATCTAACAACTTGAATAGTTACCAACCCCCCGGAACGGGCACAACGAAGCATGAGAATACAGAAGTCAGAATAACTATTATATTGTTTTTCTACTGTCTTCTGACTTCTGTATTCTCATATACATTATAAAGAGGATTCTATGGATATAGATGCAAACGAATTTTTCCGTCAGGCAACAATGAGAATATGTGGAAGCCTGGATATTGAAACCGCCATGTGGAAAGCACTGGAATATTTGGAACAATTTATACCATTAACCGGAATGAATCTGGTGCTTGGTGAGCGTGGGATGCCTGCCATAGAAACACTTGCTCAGGTCAGCCGCTATAAAATAGAAAAAATGAATCGGATCATTCCATTGTCGACAGAAATAGGATCGGAAGTTGAAAAGCATTGGTCCAGTCTTCAGGATGTTTTAATCGTAAACAAGCCTGAAATGTACCCGTCAAGTCTTAATGTAGTTACAAAATTGATTGATAGGCCGGATATGGCTCTCATGGTCCTGCCTCTTAAAATACAGGATAAAAGATTGTTTGCACTTATAGCTTATTTAATAGGATCAGGTCAATATGAAAGCGAACACGCACGACTATTATCTATGTTGCATGATCCCTTTGCTATTGCCATGTCAAACGCTCTTCGACATCAAGATCTTTTAAAGTTAAAAGAAATGCTTGCTGATGACAACCGGTATCTTTATCAGGAAATGCTTCGTATTTCAGGCGATGAAATTATAGGCAAAAACGCGGGACTGAAAAATGTTTTTGATATGGTCAGGCAAGTTGCTCCTGCAAACATTCCTGTACTTTTACTTGGTGAAACGGGAGTTGGTAAAGAAGTAATCGCAAATGCCATCCATTATTCTTCCCCTCGAAAAAACCAGCCTTTTATCAAGGTTAATTGCGGCGCAATACCGGATACACTGATTGACAGCGAACTTTTCGGACATGAAAAGGGGGCTTTTACAGGAGCATTGTTTCAAAAACGAGGCAGATTTGAAAGGGCCGACAAAGGAACCATACTGCTCGATGAAATCGGGGAACTACCGCTTGAAGCACAGGTGAGACTCCTGCGGGTATTGCATGATAAACAAATAGAACGAGTCGGCGGCACTATGCCTGTACCTATAGATTTTAGAGTTATTGCCGCCACAAACAGAGATCTGAAGAACATGGTAATTTCAAAGCGGTTCAGAGAAGATCTCTGGTTCAGGTTGAATGTGTTTCCCATCAAAATACCACCCTTGCGGGAAAGAAGAGAAGATATTCCGGAACTGGTTTACTATTTTATTAAACGAAAGTCTGTTGAACAAAACATATCACCTTCCCCAAATGTTGATCCCGGAGCTATTGATCAGCTAAAAGCCTATAACTGGCCCGGTAACGTACGCGAACTTGAAAATTATGTTGAACGTATTTTAATTCAACATCAGGGGCAAAATATTTCGGGTCCAATGAATTTTGAAGATAGTATATTACAAAAAGTTGAACCGGAAGCGCCTGATATAAAAACTCGGGAACAAGAAACTTTGGCACTATATGAAATTTCTGCTCATATTAAAGAGATAATGAAAATTGTTTTTCCGCATGCTGACAGGAACCAATTGATTTCAACAAAATATGAAATAGATAATGAAGTACCGACGGGGCTTGATAAATTGGTATCATGGCACATTCAAAACATACTAATAAAGACCGGAGGCAAAATCAATGGACCAAAAGGGGCCGCGGAGCTGCTTGAAATAAATCCCAGCACGCTTAGAAGTAAAATGAGAAAGATGGGTTTATTGCATAAACAGAATTAAAGAAAAGTCCATCAGTATTGATGGAGTCGTAAAAAGTCAAAAAACGACTTTTTACTTGGCGGAAAAGCGCTTTCCCTCTCCCGCCACTTGAAGTAAATTCAAGTGGTTCCACCCTCACCCCAGGCCGGGGCTTACCCGCCCTCGGCCTGTTGACGGACTTCTTACGAGTCCATGAGTATTAACTTTTGTCCATATCGTCTTTTGCTGTAATTCTGTAGCTGTTTTTCCTGGCGGAATTATATCTTGTCGGCGCTGTTTTTTTTATATTTATAATTGTTATAAGCCAATATCTGATCTTTGTTACGTTTATTATATTTACGTGATATGGATCTTTTTCCCGTGCGTGTTGTTATCTTTTTGCTTAATATCTTGGTTTTATGATTATACGATGATTTTTTCAACAAGGATTTTGTCTGTGTGCAATATACAACAGGTTCGTCACTATTTTCTTTTATTTCAAATCCTTTATCGATAAGTGTTTCTGACTGCTTCCATAAATCGTTTCTGCTGGGGCTTCCTAGAAGCGCAATTATGATTTTATCGTTTTCCCGTTCGGCAGCACCTACAAAACAGTGCCCGGCTCTTCGTGTATATCCTGTCTTTCCTCCTATAATATCTTCATCATACCATAATAGTTTATTGGTATTTCTTAATAATATGGATGTGCCGTCAAGAGTTGAAATTTCTGTAAAACGTGTGCCTATAATTTCTTTTAATATAGGATATCTAAGCGCATACTTCATTATTTTTGATAAATCCGAAGCTGTTATATACTGTCCATGGCCGGGAAGGCCGTTTGGATTTATAAATCTGGTATTGTTTGCTCCGATTTGGGCAGCTTTCCTGTTCATAAGTTCGACAAACTCGGGCACAGACCCCGATATTCCTTCTGCAAGAGCAACAGCAGCATCGTTTGCTGAACTGATCAATGCTGCATAGAGCAGTTTCTCAACAGTTACCTTATCTCCTGCTCTAAAACCTGCTTTATGAGGAGATACATTTGAGGCATTCTTGCTGACAGTAATAACATCGTTAAGCTCAGCGTTTTCTATCGATACTATGGCAGTCATTAATTTTGTGGTGCTAGCAGGCAGGCATTTAAGATCAGGGTTTTTCCCGTAAAGTATATTACCTGTTGATACATCCATTGCCACTGCAGCTTTGGTTTGGGCAGCTATAACAGATTTATTTATATATAAACTATCCGAAGCAAGTGTTAAGTCAGAAAAAAATAAAAAGCATATTGAAATTACAAGATAAATCAGAGGCAAACAATGCTTATTTTTGCGACGAAATTTTATCACCGGATATTCCTTCCGATTTATGGGTTTATTTAGTATAAACTTTTAGAATATTCTATCCCTTTATTATTATAATAGCAACAATTATTATATATAATTTATATATAATTACATAAATTGTGATAATATATATATCGGCAGAAATAAAAAAATATTTATTGGATTCGATTAATAAAAATTGATATCTATAATAATGGACTTCTTACGAGTCCATCAAAAATGGCTAGTCAAATTTCTATTATTATCTTGTTTATATTGATTTTATAGGGAATACTATCTTGAGAAAGCTTTTAGTTATAGACAATTACGATTCATTTACATTTAATCTTGTGCAGATGTTTATGCTTTATGATCTTTCTATTGAGGTTTATAGAAATGACATGATTACTACCGGGCAGATTGAAACGATGATGCCGGACTATATACTTATAAGCCCAGGTCCTAAGGATCCTGTAAATGCCGGAATATCGGTAGAAATTATAAAAACTTTTTACAAGAAAATACCTATTCTTGGGGTTTGCCTCGGAATGCAATGCATTAACGAGGCTTTTGGAGGTATCACTGTTCGGTCTTTACAGCCTATGCACGGGAAAACCAGTATGATTGAACACAATGACAGCGGAATTTTTAAAGGTATGCCGATTCCTTTCAGAGCAGCGCGATATCATTCACTCATGGTAAAATTAAACGACAGCATGCTTGCAGTTACAGCCAGAACATTCGACGGAACCATTATGGGACTTTCTCATAATGTTTATCCTCTCCATGGAGTTCAATTTCATCCGGAAAGTTTCTTGACTGAAAACGGACGGATACTTGTGGACAATTATTTAAATATTATTAAGCGCTAAAAACTCGGACAATATGCCTGCAACAAAAAGTACTGATAAAAAATCAGAAAATAAATATATTCAAAAAATTGTACTGGATGAACCATTTATAGATTTTGCTTCAAGATTTGCTCATCTTGCCGGCACCGTGGTTTTCATGAGCGGAGGAAACAATGATTGTGCAAGATATCACATGATAGGAATACTGCCTTGGCTGACTTTATCAGGCTACAATAAAAACCTTTCCGTCACTACTAAAGAAGAAACTCTTCATTACAGTTCAAACCCTTTCGAAGTACTTCGATTCATATTAAGCAAATATAAAATGGATGTTGCTTGTGATAACATCCCTTTTATTTCCGGCCTTATGGGCTACATGTCATATGACCTCAAAGACTCGCTTGAAAAGTTGCCTCGTACAAGTATAAATGATATACAAATGCCGGATATTTTATTTTATGCACCTTCAATAGTGGTTGTCCATGATAAGTTAGCTAATCAGACCAATCTGATTACTTCTCCACAGGATAGCGAAAACAATGAAGCTTGTAATATTTTCAGGCAAATCTTTAAATCCGGGTTTTCAAAAAAACCGAATGAGATATATGCAGGAAACTTTACTTCGTGTTTCAGTAAAGATTCATACATTAATGCCATAAACGAAATAAAAGAATATATTAAAGCCGGTGATGTATATCAGGTTAACCTATCGCAGCGCTTTATAGCAGATTTTTCCGGAGATGCTTTTTCGCTTTTTTCTACTCTTTACAAAAGCAATCCTGCCCCTTTTTTTTCATTTATTAACGGGGGTTGTTTTCAGATCGTTTCTACTTCACCGGAACGCTTTATACTCCAACAGGGAACTCAGGTTGAAACAAGGCCGATAAAAGGGACAAGGCCGAGGGGGGCAACACCTTCAGAAGATGAAAAAATGAAACTCGATCTTTTGGAAAGCAGTAAAGATGATGCGGAATTATCAATGATAGTTGATCTTCTACGCAATGACTTAGGCAAAGTATGCAAAGCCGGATCGGTTGCGGTAGTTGAGCACAAAAGGATAGAAGCATACCGGAATGTATATCATCTTGTATCTGTAGTTAAAGGGTTTCTTAAAGATGATAAGGATCAGGTAGATTTAATAAAAGCAGTTTTTCCGGGAGGATCCATTACAGGTTGTCCTAAAATAAGAGCTATGGAAATCATTGATGAGCTTGAACCATGCCGCCGTCATATTTACACCGGATCAATCGGATATATCAGTTTTCATGATACAATGGACTTATCGATAGCAATACGCACGATCAGCCTTTTGAAGAACAAGATAATTTATTCTGTCGGAGGAGGGATAGTTCTGGATTCAAATCCTTACGATGAATATGATGAAACTTTGCATAAAGGCCGGACTATAATGGATGCATTTGAAACAAATCAAGAAAGAGTAAAGGGAAAATCATTAATTTGGCATAACGGAATATTAAAATATTCGGATGATGCTTGTATTTCTGCTTGCAGTGAAGGTTTTATGTACGGGCATGGTTTTTTTGAAACAATTCGTGCAGATAAGGGTAAACCGGCTTATCTCAATGAACATATATGCAGATTCAATAATACATGGGAATATTTTTTCAAAGACACACCGCCCGATTTAACATGGGAAGATATAATCGGACAGGTGATCAGGCAAAACGGGCTTTCGGAAAAAACAGCCTCACTGAAAATTATAGCAGCAAAGGGCGGAGGAAGCTATTCTTTAATAAATTATGACTTAATAGTTATGGCTAAACCATATACAGGAAGGATTCAGCTAAAAAACAATAAAGGATTAAATCTTGCTGTTTATACTGAAGCAAGGCAGACTCCTCTTGCAGGTTATAAGACTCTAAACTATTTATACTATTTTCTTGCGGGGCAATGGGCGAAAGAAAATGGCGCCGATGAGGCGCTGATAATAAATCCGGATGGAAGCATATCGGAAACAAATACGGCAAACATTATGGTTATTTATAGCAATAAAATTATAAGACCTATATCGCCCCATGTTCTTCCCGGTATAATGGGTGTAGCAGTCGGCAAATTACTCTCGGAATGGGGGTATGAAATTGAAAACAAAAATATTTTCCCTAAAAATTTGCTTTCTGCTGACGGTGTGATTCTTACAAACTCTTTAATTGGCGCTGTTCCGGCTATTGGACTTGATGGTAGATCGCTTAAAAGCTCTTTTGAAATTTGCGAAAGAATCAACAAGGAACTGAATAACTTTTTGGAGTAAATATGACCAGCAGTAAAAACAGTTTTGGCACAAAAGCAAGTTTTAATATAGATGGCCAAAATTATACGTATTTCAGTTTGAATAAGCTTGCTGATGCGGGTTTTAAAAATATACCACGATTTCCTGTTTGTATTAAAATACTTTTGGAGAACCTTATTAGAAATGAAGATGGTTTGTTGTCCACAAAAGAAGATGTTGCAAATCTATCTGATTGGGATATTTGGAAAAAAAGCTTTGAATTACCGTTTTTGCCGGCCAGGGTGCTTATGCAGGACTTTACAGGAGTTCCCGCTTTAGTTGATTTGGCTGCAATGCGGGATGCTGCAAATCGCCTTTACGGAGATCCTTTAAAAGTCAATCCCTCCATTCCTTCCGAGCTTGTTATAGATCATTCTATTCAAGTTGATTCCTTTGGCAAAAAAACTTCTCTTGAAGAAAATAATACCAATGAGTTTAGACGAAATTCCGAACGTTATACCTTTTTAAAATGGGGGCAGAATAATTTAAAAAATTTCAGAGTGGTGCCTCCTGCAACAGGCATATGCCATCAGGTTAACCTTGAATACCTTGCAAGAATTGTTTTTATAAAAGATATTGAAAACACAAAGATGGTATTCCCCGATACTGTGTTCGGCCTTGATTCACACACAACAATGATAAACGGAATCGGTGTGCTCGGCTGGGGTGTAGGCGGAATAGAGGCCGAAGCAGTTATGCTCGGGAATCCCTATTATCTTCTTTCTCCGCAGGTGCTTGGTTTTAAGCTTACAGAAAGGCTTTCCGATGGAGCAACTGCAGCGGATCTTGTTTTGCATATTACTGAGCTTCTGAGAAAAAAAGACGTTGTAGGTAAATTTGTAGAATTTTATGGGCCCGGGTTGTCAAACTTAAGCTTGGAGGATCGTGCAACCGTAGCAAACATGGCTCCTGAATATGGAGCTACAATGAGCTTTTTCCCGGTCGATGATGTTGCAATAAAATATTTGCGGTTGACAGGCCGTTCCGGCCATGCCGTATCTTTGATTGAAAAATATACAAAAGAGCAGGGCCTTTTTAGAGAAGATGCCGGCAGTGCACCTATCTTTAAAGATACTATAGAATTCGATATGAGTACGGTTCAACCCTGTATCGCCGGTCCGAAAAAACCACAGCAACGCATACCTCTTTTCCAAGTTAAAGAAGTATTTAAAAAAATTCTGCAAAACAATTATGATAGAAGAGGGGAGGGCGTCGGCATAAAAATAAACGGTGTTTCGGAAAGCCTTGGGCATGGTTCCGTAGTGATAGCCGCTATAACCAGTTGCACAAATACTTCCAATCCTTCAGCTATGATCGGAGCCGGTCTTCTTGCAAAAAAAGCTGTTCTAAAGGGGCTTAAAGTTAAATCGTGGGTAAAGACAAGCCTTGCGCCAGGTTCCAAAGTTGTGTCCAAGTATCTTGAGAAATCGGGTCTTTTGTCTTATCTTGAAGCGCTTAAGTTTAATATTGTGGCTTATGGATGCACAACATGTATAGGAAACAGCGGGCCACTTCATGATTCTGTCACAAAAGCTATATCCGACCATAATCTTGTTGTTGCTTCGGTATTAAGCGGCAACCGAAACTTTGAAGGAAGAATTTCTCCGCATATACGCGCAAATTATCTTGCTTCTCCGCAGCTTGTAGTTGCTTATGCGATAGCAGGTAGAATAGATATCAATTTTGAAACCGAGCCGATAGGAATAAGCAATGACGGCAAACCATTATTTCTTCGTGAAATAATGCCCTCTGCAAAAGAAATCAGTCAAATTTTAAAAACTCTTTTAACTCCGGATATGTTTATGAAAGAATATTCCACTGTATTCGAAGGATCGGAACAATGGCAATTGCTGCCGGTTCCCGAGGGAACAATTTTTAAATGGGAGAGCGATTCTATATATATTAAAAACCCGCCTTTTTTTACCGGCACAAATAAAACAATCCCAAAGCATGGGGATATTAAAAATGCCAGAGTACTTGCTCTTTTAGGAAATTCGGTCACAACCGATCATATTTCACCGGCAGGAACAATTCCTGCTGACAGCCCTGCCGGAAAATACCTTGTGAGCAAAAAAATATCTCCGGATGAGTTTAACTCCTTTGGCTCGTATCGCGGCAACCATGAAATAATGGTGCGCGGCACATTCGGCAATATTCGCTTGAAAAATAAGCTTGTACCAGGTACCATTGGAGGATGGACCCTTATGCTTCCGGAAGAAAATATTGTGACAATATATGATGCTGCAATGGCGTATAAGAAATCGGGTATTCCAATGATTGTAATAGCAGGAAGAGAATACGGAACCGGCAGCTCGCGTGACTGGGCAGCCAAAGGAACATTTCTTTTAGGCGTTAAAGCGGTAATAGCAGAAAGTTTTGAAAGAATTCACCGAAGCAATCTTGTCTGCATGGGAATACTTCCTCTGCAATTTGAAGAAGGAATAAATCACAAAGTTCTGGGGTTAGATGGAACCGAGATTTATGACATAGGTGGAATTGAAAATAATCTTTACCCTCAAAAAAAGCTTTTAATTTCAGCCCTCAGAAAAGATAAAAATAGAACAGCATTTGGTGTTACTGCAAGAATTGATTCTAAATCGGAACTGAACTATTTTATTAACGGCGGAATACTTCCTTATGTATTAAGGAATATACCGGCTTAATAGCTTTATTATCCGATAATATTATTAAGTGCGCTTTTTAAATCGGGATATTTAAACTCAAACCCATATTTTAAAAGTCTTTCGGGTATTACCCGCTGGCTTGCCAGAATTGATTTTCCGAACTCGCCCATAAACAGCTTTATGATAAAAGCAGGAGCAGGCATAAAGGCAGGCCTGTGAAGTATCCCGGCTATAGCTTTAACCAGTTCAATGTTTCTTATTGATTCTGGAGCAGTAAAATTCAATGCTCCGCTAACAGATTTATTTTCAGAAATAAAAAGAATTGCCAAGGTTAGATCTTCAATGTGAATCCATGGAAACCACTGCCGTCCATTTCCAAGGGGGCCGCCTACAAAATAGCGTATCGGCTGTATCATTTGCTCCAAAGCCCCGCCGCCTTTTCCGAAAACTATGCCAAAACGAGTTGCGGCAACTCGAACTCCTTTCTTTTCAGCTTTAAATGCTTCTATTTCCCAGTCTTTACAAACTGTTGCGAGAAAGTCACTGCCGGCAGGTTCGTTTTCAGTCAGAATATCATCTCCCCTGTGGCCATAGAAACCGGCAGCAGATGTGCTGCAAAGAGTAATATCTTTATCTGAAGGAAGAGCTTCGACAAGATTACGTGTGGTAAGTATTCTGCTTTCGTATATAGATTTTTTGTAATCATCATTCCAGCGGCTGAATATAGTTCTTCCGGCAAGGTTAACGATTACATCAACATCATTGAGTTCCTGCTGCCAGGCCCCTTTTTGAGTTGTATCTGCCGAAATATATTTTAAATTCGGATGCCTTAACGCATTTTCTGAAGGTGGCCCGCCAACAGATATAACAGAATACCCGTTTTGTATAAAGGCGTTTGAAAGATATGATCCTATAAAACCTGTTCCACCGGTAATTAATGTTTTCATACTTGATATAAAAACAGGGCAATTCCGATTGGTTGGAAATATTGCCCTGTTTATGCAGTTAAACTATTAATATATTATTGTTCTGTGCTGCAAGAACCTCCGGTTCCGCAACTGGAGCAAGCAGGAGGGCCGAATTCCAAACCTGAAGTGATTTTAAAACCAATCTGACCATAATCAACTTTGACCGGTTTAGCTTTCTCCAGAAATTCTTGATTAATTATATACTTAAATCCCTCAACCTCATATATCTTATCAGATTCATTGGGCTCATCCAGAGCCAGTGCCAAAGATGGCCCCCCTCATCCCCCCTGATTTAAAAATATTCTGATAGGTGAAACCTCTTTGCCTTCAAAGTATTCGGCTATTTGTTTGCTAGCCGTTGGCGTTACCTCAACCATATTAACCCCCCTTTTGGTAATGAATTCAATGCTGTTCTTTCAGGTAAAAGGAATATTTCCTGTTTACCAATTATTCGTAAACTAATTATGGAATGAGAATTTGTCAATCATTATTCAGAGCAGAATATTATCTCTTTGATATTTTATTCAGGTATTGTTTATAAACATCAAAGTCCTTAGAAGAAAAAAGAATAAAAATAACCTTGATTAAAGAGTTCGTTCGGCTATCTAAAAAACTGCAAGTCGTATCTATAGCAATCTTGCAAGCTTCGATAATCGGATAGCCGTAAACACCGCAACTGATTGCAGGAAACGCAATGGAATTTAAATTATTTTCTAAAGCAAGTTGAAGGCTGTTAATATAGCATTGAGACAAAAGTTCGCTGTCTTGAGGTTTTCCACTGTACACAGGACCAACCGTATGGATTACATATGAAGCTATAAGATTATAACCTTTTGTTATTTTTGCTTCGCCTGTATCACACCCTCCCAGTGTCCTGCATTCTTCCAGAAGTTTTGGCCCTGCAGCCCGATGTATGGCGCCGTCAACTCCGCCTCCTCCCAGAAGAGAACGGTTTGCTGCGTTAACTATTGCGTCAACATTGAGTATTGTAATATCTCCTTGTTTTATTTCAATTTTGTCAAGAATTTCTTTTTTCATAATAACATACTGTTTTATTAGATATAAAGTAATTAAGGCATTGCTTTAAATGAAATGATTAACAAATTAACCGTGAATAAGTTTTGGTTAAATTTAGATGGTTTATTATCGGATCACTACTTCTACTCGTCGATTGCGCGCTTCGGAGACTTTGTCGGCGGTCGGGATAAGAGGATTGTTCTCGCCGTGAGAGGAAACCCGTACAAACTCGTTTTTAACGCCCCTGGTTACAAGAAGATCACGGATTGCGGAAGCTCGCTGCATTGAAAGATTAAGGTTGTAGTCAGGATCGCCAGCACGATCGGTATGTCCGATGACAGAAATATCCTGAGAATTACGGTCGTTTATTGCCTGAAAAATTTTTTCTATAATATTTGTTGATTCTGCGGTCAGATCATTTGAGTTAAACTCGAAATACAATAAAAAACTTTCAGGTGCCAGAGGTTTTGCGCTGAGCGCCTCCCTGAAAATATTCTGGGTATCGGCCTCTGCGATAGGTACTGGGTTTGAGGGAGGCGACTGAGAATCCTTGACAACAATAGCTTTTCCCTGTTCGTCAAGAACTACCGCACCCTTTTCGTTTTTAAACTCGATAGCGCCCACGTTTCCACCGGCATCCGGTGTTAGTACAATAAGATTATTTTTGCCGGCGCATCCAGCCAGAAAAATCGTAATAAATAAGACAAACAAACGATTTATGTTCATTAAAATCCATCCTGTAGGCATATATGTTGATAACTGAAATTACTCATTGATAGGAACACGTGCCATGAAATTGGTTTCTTTAAGCATACTGATAGTTCCGGAAGGTGTATTGATCTGAACCGCATGGGGTGCAAGCTTACCTAATAGGCCGGATAGATATACAAAGGTTCCCTGCTCCATACGCAATTGTAAGGCATACTTGTTTTGAGCAGGTGAAAAATCAAATTTATCAAGAGCTAAGCGGCTCATAGATCCCATTGAAAGAAGGGTATTGTCTTCAAGAAGAATACCTGCAATTCCGTTTGAACCGGTCAGCAATATGTCATTTAGGTAAACCTTCATATTAGGAAAGGCCGGAATTATTTTACCATCGCGCCTAACAGAAACAATCCCATTTGTCCCTTTAATTATACCAATGTGCTGCATCTCAGCAAAAGAGGTGTTTAATAATCCCCATAGAAGCAGTACCATTATATAAAAGACCGGTTTTTTCATGATCTTCTCCGGTTTAAAAATGATTTATTTGAAGTGTTGATCTGAATTCGATAAGTATTCAGCTTGCTTGGTTAATTTAATTACAGAATGATAAATGGATTGTCAAGAAAAATTGTGCTATAAATCAGCTAAAAATCAGGGAAGTTGAGTAATAACTATTTGTTCCATTTCAGTTTACGGTTAGGCAGATAAAACTTAGGAGAAAAACAAGATGTCCGATATGAGAAAGCTTGCACAGCTTATGGAAGATCTTAATACGATGCTTGCCGGTTGCATGAGATGCGGTATGTGTCAGGCTGTGTGTCCTCTTTTTTCGGTAACAAGAAAAGAATCGGATGTAGCGCGAGGCAAACTTGCAATGTTAGATGGGCTTTTGAATAAAATGTTTGAGAATCCTGACAGGGTTTTTGAGCATTTAAACAGATGCCTTTTGTGCGGCTCATGCGCCGTAAACTGCCCAAGCGGTGTTAAGGTTCTTGATATTTTTATTAAAGCAAGAGCTATTTTAACCGCTTTTATAGGGTTGTCCACAGAAAAAAAAATTATTCTAAGAAATATTCTTGCAAATCCAGTAAACTTTGACAAGATTCTTGAACTTGTAGCAAGATACCAGAGATTTTTTGTAAAAACTGTAAGCAATATTCCGGGCACATCGTGTGCCAGGGTTGCTTCTCCAATTCTTAAACAGCGGCATTTTGTGCCGCTTGCTCCCAATCCTTTCCATAGAATTGTGCCATATTTAAATACTCCCGCAGGCAAATCGGGAATAAAAATCGCTTTTTTTACGGGATGCTTAATAGATAAGGTTTTTCCGAATGTGGCTCAGGCAGCATTGCGTGTTTTTTCTTTTCATGAAGTAGGGGTTTTTATGCCGCAAGGGCAGGGATGCTGCGGTATTCCTTCAATATCGCTGGGAGATGCGAAGTCATTTGAAAAGTTACTTATTTATAATATAGAGAAATATAAACCATTCGATTTTGATCATCTTGTTACATTATGTGCAACCTGCACCGCAACGATCAAAAAAATCTGGCCTCTTATGGCTAGTGGTAGTTTGGTTGAAAATCTTGAGTCTGATGTTGAAAAATTGTCTAAAAAAGTGCTTGATATAAATCAGCTTGTAGTATCAAAGATAGGTGTTAAAACCAAAAATCATGAAAATAACAATGAAAAAAAAATTATAACTTATCATGATCCTTGTCATCTTAAAAAGTCCCTTGGAGTATCTGTAGAGCCGAGAACACTTATAAAATTAAACAAACACTATTTTTTTAGAGAAATGCCCGAAGCAGACTGGTGTTGCGGGATGGGCGGAAGCTTTAATTTGCAGCATTATGATATTTCTTCAAGCATTGGTGAAAGAAAACGGAATAACATTAAGGCATCCGGATGCTCGGCAGTTGCAACGGCCTGTCCCGCCTGCATGATTCAGCTGTCAGATATGCTTTCAAAATCAAATGACAAAATAGAAGTTAAACATACAATAGAAATTTATGCGGATTCCCTAAAAGAACATTATTAAAGTAAATCAGATTTGTGAATATATTTATCATTTTTGTGGCAGGCCCTTAACGTTAGGAAGACAGAAAGAAAACTCGCTCTTGACACCGCATTCTGCACATATATACTTTACAACTACAGACCTGCACTTCACCGCATCACGAATATCTGATTCGAATTTCAGAGTACCGCCGCATATACAGACACTCGGTACTACAAGTATACAGACAATTCCTGCGATATCCTCTTCAAGAATATTGAATGAGCCAAGCCCGAGAGTTTCCCATTCTTCCAGAAGCTCTGTGTAAAACCTGCGAGTCCTGACGCTTCGCAACTTTGCAATAGCCCTACCGGTTGCAGTCTTTAGGGTATCCGGAGCATGATATGCATAAGTAAGCTCGACACTTGTTCGAATCATCAAATCATAATCCAAAAATTGCCGCCGAAGAGCCTTCTTGGCGAAAAACTGGGCAACGCCCATGTTACCCAGCTTGTCGAGATGATCCGCATCATACAATACCCGTCCGATGTCATTTGTTGCCTCACCATCTAAGTAAGTAGAAAGTATAGCTTTATTGATTGTCAAAATCCATTTCTCATAGATTGTCCCGGAAAGGATTTTTTCTGCGAAAAGAACCGCATTTTGCTCTTCGGGGATATCGTTCTCATGATAGCTTCCGTAGGCAAACTTTCCGATGTCATGCAACAGGCCGGCTATGAGGGCCGGTTCTTCATCCACTCCCTCAGCTCTTGCGATGTGATGAGCGATGCGGCCTACCCTTGCGCCATGTGACCATAGGCTGGAGAACGCTTCTTCCGCGGAATTATGTTGATAGGCCGTCTCTTGCTCAATCAATGTCTGACGAACCGCCTGCAAAACATTGGGTGCGATGGTCTTTAGAGCATCCAGGCTGTTTGCAACTCTTTGTGTCCGGGAGTGTTTATTGTTTCGACCTTCTTCTGCTTGTTCGATACATTGGTGATAGTCATCTATAGTGTTGATGTTCATGAAGGCAATGTCTGCCTTCTGTGTTAATTCTTTTTGCAAAAACCAGTTTCTGTTAAGATAAAAGGTGTTGCAGTGCTTTGCCAGCATTTCGATTTTATATAGATCGGCCTCAAGGTTTTTCCGCATCGCGGGTAAGCAATGTTTGTGGTAGAAGGCGTGCAGGAACTCCGGCTTTCCTTTAGGGCAAGGAACCACGATATCGAATGCATCGAGTTCGAAAAATTCGGCCAGTATGATTTCTTCGTTCATAAAAGGCATATCTGCTGCACACACAAATGCCGTTTCGTGTTTTATTTTTTTAAGGCCGCTATAAATACCCATCAAGGGTCCACAGCCCTGACGCTCGTCGGCGACAGAAGGGAGACAAAGCGCTTCATACTTTTCCGGTGTATTAGTAACCAGAAGAACTTCTTCGAACAAAGAAACAGCCATATTTGCAATCCGTTCTATGATCGACATTCCGCTGATCTTCAGAAGAGGCTTGTCCGGTGTGAGCCTTTTGCCCTGCCCACCGGCAAGGATCAGACAAGCGGCATCGATTTCTTTCGAATTGAAATCAATCATATTGAATATTACTCTTAGCTTACTGTTCAACTACTATTACATATCACCTTCAGAATCAACCCTATCACAGTGAACTAACCATTGTTAAAGCGTTTGTTCATCAAGGATAGTATACTACTCCTTCGCAATTAAGTAATCCGCACCCTAATCTTTCACCCCATATTTCAGCCGTTTTTTTCACCTCTTTTTTTACGAGGTTTATGATCTCTTTTTTTGTTTCCTTGTCAGACTCAACGTCGTGCAATGCTAGCTCTGGATTGTAATTAAAGGCAAGATAAAAATTGAAATCCAGAAGCATCCTCTTGCTAATCATCCTAGCAACTTCATTTACGGTGTTTTTTTCCACGTTATCCTCCTTCTATTTTAGAATTGAATTGATCCGAACGTCTATGAGTATATTTAAAGTTAATACAATCACCTCCTTTTTTAATATATCAATGAGTTAATGGTGAACGAACACTTCTCCTGCGAGGTCAAAACTATCTGCTGCTTGAGAATCGACAATTCTTACAAGGACATCTGGATCATTATCCCGCAAGTAAGCATACCAATATAGACCTACTTTCAAAAATTGCGGGATCCATTCGTTCCATGAAATACATCCATTTGGATTTTTTTCAATCAGCCGAATTGACTTGCATCCTTTTACACAGAAAGGATGCCCCCAACAATCGGCGCAATTTTCTGGTCCCGAACCAACCTTACGATGGAATTCTTCAATTCTGCCCGGATATAAACCTTTTTCAACGTCGCCTAGTAAATATTGAGATGATTCAGGCAGGGCGGCAATATTCGGACATGGATATATATAACCATCCGGCGATATGTTAAACATGTCTATTCCAGCGCCGCAATCCATATAGTGTATCTGCTGGTTTCTTCCAAGCAATGAATATATTCTGCGCAGATATGTTCGTATTGGTTCTACTTGTATAGATTCTTTGGCGGCAATAGCTGAAATGTATTGCTCCATAAGCGTTGTATAGTTTTCTACTATTTCTTCATCAGAAAGTTTGTTAGGATAATTCCCGGTGCAGGGAACAAAAGACATTTTCTTAAAACCAAGTTCTCTGAAATGAGTATATATTTGAAGAGCTGAAGAACCGTGAGTAAGAGTTGAACGCACCATGATGTTTTCAATGGGGATATATTGCTTTAAGATAGATAATCCGCGCATTACATCGCTATAAGATCCTGTATTATCTACAAATGGTCGGTTCTCATTTTGCAGGTTCTCAGGGCCATCGATGCTTACTTGAACGCATACATTGTTTTCGGAAAGAAATTGCGCCATGTTGTGTGTCATAAGCGTCAAATTCGTTGGCATTTGTATTTTTACAGGAACATTATTCTGTTTTGACAGAGTAGTTGCTTTTGCAACTGCCGTTTTTATGCCTTTTGAATTTAATAACGGCTCGCCTCCATAAAGAAAAATTGCTATGCAATCTTTTTGATTTTTACCCCGGGAATCTAAAGCCCAACAAATGGCATTTTCGACTATCCTTTCAGGCATCATTTGTTGAGATTCTATAAAACGACCGTGAGAGACATTGCAATATGTACATTTAAGATTACATTTAGGTGATAAAGTTAGTATTATACTACTAGGAGTGCCGGCGAGTTCTAAGGGATTTTCTATTTTCAGAGGGGATAAACGGGGAATCAATTCTGTAAAATTTGTCTTTTGGGCTGAACCTAATTTAAGAATTCGTAATGAAGGATAGAAAAAAATGGTCTCGCTTTTGTGTGTGTACGTGATTAAAGCCTTTTGATTCAAATTTCCTCCTTTTTGCAATAGATCGAGATTACTATAGGTCTGTTCTTTCTATTCATCATGATTTTCGGCTAACGCTCTGCGAATCGGAAGCCAGACCGGAGGCAAGCATGCTTGCCGAAGAGTAGTAGATGTAAGTGTCACAGCTTGAATTGTGAATTAAGCTTTTCAAATTCCAATCTTATTTTCTTATCCGATTTTATTTGCTCCCTAATAGCAGAAACACTTTTGCTGATTGAGGAGTAACTGACTCCAAAAACTTTTCCTATGTCTTCGTTTCTATATAGACCCATTTCCCCGTTAATTCCAGAAGCGGCAGCCGGTCTTCATCTTCTATAAAAATATCCCTTTGCTTATCGCCCCTTGAAAGCGCATGATATATTGCGCCATCAAATTCTATCCTCCATGCTTTGCTCATGATATCCGTTTAAATAATATTTTCTCCTTTGTCAATATTTATTCACTATTCAAGATGTGACACCAATTGCCTCTTCTGTTGCTGCGGGTGTTTTACACCCGTTTGCAGTTTTCCCCGATTTCTTAAGAGAACTCCTCCCTATACTAGCAGCAGGAGCTATGGCCTTAAGCAGCATATCTGTTGTTACAAACAGCCTTCGGCTCCAGCGTACCAAAATTGACTGAATTTAAATTTTCTTAGCATGAGAGATCAGCGGCTTTTGCCCCTTTTCTTTAAAGCTCACAACAATTTTTTCTGCTTTCTCAAAAGGAACGGTTATAAAGGAAAACTTGTCCATTATCTGAATCTCGCTGATATCTTTAGGCTTAACTGAAGATCTGCCTCCAATAAGCTCAACAAGTTTTCTTGCATTAATCTTATCTTTTTTGCCAAGTGCTACAAAAAGTCTTGCCTTACCCTGTTTATCAATTTGCTTACACTTAGCACTGATCTCTTCTATTTCACCATAGGCATCAGGGTTGAGTTCTTCTTCAAAACAATAGTTAAGTATGGCAGCTAATATTTGCGTAGGATTATTGTTCTCAAGCATTCTCGCAGCCCAGCTAAGATAGTCGGCATCTATTTCCTCTTTAAGAATAGCAGTCAAATCATCGTATATCTTTTTCTTTTTGGCTTTGATAATATCTTTTACCTTCGGCACTTTTGATTTCTTAATATCAGTCTTTGCAATCTTCTGTATAAACATCAGTCTTTTATATTCACTGGGAGTAATAAACGTGATAGCAGTGCCAAGATTCCCGGCTCTTCCGGTACGTCCTATTCTATGAACATATGATTCCGTATCTTCAGGCAGTGAATAGTTTATAACATGGGTAAGGTTGTTAACATCAATTCCACGCGCCGCAACATCTGTTGCCACAAGAATATTTGCTCTTTGTTTCTTGAATTTTTCCAGAGTTCTTTCCCTTTGCGCCTGTGATATATCCCCATGAATAGCTTCTGCATCATACCCTCTATCTATCAAATGAGTTGCAACAGAATCAACATCGCTCTTTGTCCGGCAGAAAATCAAACCATAAAAAGCATCTTTAATATCAATTATCCTGCATAGCGCCTCAAATTTGTCGGTAGCTTTTACCTCAAAGTATATCTGCTCCGTCAGATTAGTTGTAAGTTGTTCTTTTTTAACTTTAAGAAACTCATAACCCTTCATGTATTTGTGCGCAAGAGCCTTTATCCTTTCCGGTATTGTAGCAGAAAATAACAACGTTCTTTTGCCCGGGTTTGTATGCTTCATTATTTCTTCTATATCTTCGACAAATCCCATATTAAGCATTTCATCTGCTTCATCAAGTATCAGATGCTCAATTTTTTCAAGTTTTAGAGTCTTTCTGTTAAGATGATCGATAACCCTGCCCGGAGTTCCAACCACAATATGCACGCCTTTTTGCAGTTTGCGTAACTGCATATCAATAGATTGGCCGCCATATATGGGCGCTATTACGATATCTTTGTTTCCTTTAAGTGAATTGATCTCTTCTGCTACCTGAATGGCCAACTCCCGCGTAGGAACCAGAATAAGCGCCTGAACTGCTGTGGAGTCTGTGTGAACCATTTCTACAAGAGGCAGTCCAAATGCTGCTGTTTTGCCTGTGCCTGTCTGGGCCTGAACGATGATATTCGTATCATCTCTTAGCATTACAGGAATAGTCATAACCTGAATTGCGGTCGGCTCTTCAAATCCTTTTTTATTAATTGCATTCAGCACTTTTGCCGAAAGCCTAAGGTCCTTAAATGTCTTTTTATCTGCCATTTTTTCTCTTTTCTAAAATGGAAAATGGGGTCAAATGTGTAAAATGGGGTCAAGTCTATATTTGACCTTTAGTTATTAAAATTGGGTCAAGTCTATATTTGACCTTTAGTTATTTTTTCTTTTAATGTTTGGATCTCT
>DYJH01000053.1 GCA_020723255.1 Desulfonema limicola
TTATATTTTTCTTCCAGGGAACATTATAAGTCTTGTAGTAAGGCTTTGCGTCCATTGACGGATCGTATTTTAATATCTTTACATTCATTACTTTCTCCTTTTACAGGGCAAATTTATTGTCTATGAATTTTTTTACCTGTTCCGGGGTGTAGTCCATACATACGATCGGTTTTTTCTCAAGATGCATGTTTCCGTTTACTAGTTTGACGGAAATATTACACAGCCAGTTTTCATTATCTCTCTTATCAAAATCCGACCGGTAATGCTGGCCCCTTGTTTCCGTTCTCATCAATGCGGCCCGGCACATAGCTTCGACAATATCAATCATGTTATAATTTTCAATGGCTTCTTTCCATTCCGTATTGAAGGTTTTTGTTTTTGCGGAAACGATCATCCTGGGAAGATCTTCTTTCCTTATCCTTACCAGTTCCTTTATAGATAATTCAAGACTGGCCCCGTCACGTATTGGTCCCAGCGCTTTATATGAAGCTCTTTGGATAGCGTGTCTTACAACATGAGGGCGAATGGGTTCATTTACCTTTCTGTTCAGTATTTCATGGATTCGTATAAATTCCTTAATCACCGGCTGCCAGTCTATCTTGTTTATCTGCATGCTCTTGGCATATTCAACCGCCTTAACCGCTGAAAGTGAGCCTGCGCTCATATTCACATCAAGGCCGGCGGTTCTGGCGCCTCTCACGCCGCCGCCCAAGGGACAGAAAAGGCCGGGTATATCGGTTAAAAGATTCTCGTCAACTATCGGATGCGCGTTGGATTCATACCATTCTAAAGCGACTTCAAAAAGTTCCTTTCGAACGTCAATTCCGAATAATTCCTTGTAAGGCTTCACGTTGCGGCGATAAGTATCTCTTAAACCTGCAATGTGAGCATCGGAACGGCAATCAACATAAACTCCCCCATTTGGGCCGCCCTTGCCTTCAAGGATTTTTTTGGCAATCTCGCGTGCAAACAATCCCCGGTTCATTTCTTCTCTGGTGTAATGTTTCATCCAGTAATCGCCATTCTTATCGCATATGTACGACCAGTCAATATCGTCTGCGCCTATACTGCCATTGTAGCTTCCTGCAAGACCTTCAGGGTATATACCGATCAAGTCATTTGCCATGAACTCACAGTCTGTCAATCCGGCGCCATGCCTCAACGCTATTGCATCCAGGTCTCCGGTATTATCGGGGCTACCGACAGTGACAGGACTTACTGAAATCCAGCCATAGTGCCATGTGCACGGACCTGCGGCTGCAATCGTGGCCTTTGCCCTGAAAACTCGCAACGTGCCGGTAGGCAAATATATGCCCATAGCGCCGACGCACCGCCTGTCTTGTATAAACAGGTTGGTAATCATAGTCCTGTCAATCACATTTATTGCATACCTTTTAACCTCATCGGATTCATGTCTGCTAAACCCATGTTCTACGACGTCCACACCGGGCATCATAGGTATTGTTATTAATTTCCCTTCTTTGGTTCTGCTGAAAGCCGTAGTTCCGCGGTTGGCTATATCAAGCAACATTCGGTTATTGGGCTTATGATTATAGACTGCGCTCATTGCCTTCTGATTGCCCAATCCCTCCGAGTACCAAAAGTTGAACCTGTAGGCCAGATCACCATCTTTTATACTGGCAACGTAATTGTCCCAATTCATACCAAACCCGCCGCTAAAACCAAATGGCCCTTTATCAACCATTAGTAAATTAGCTCCTTGCCCAAATGCTTCTATGGCTGCGGATACGGCGGCAAAACCTCCTCCCAAAATTAGGATATCAGTATCATATACTTCATAAACCGGTTCAGATACCGCAACAGTCTTTCCGGGAATCTGAGTTTCTCTTGCCTTTTCTTTGCTAAGAGAAGCTGCGGAGGCTATATCGGCAATACCCAGACTTCCTGCCATACCGCCAGCAAAAATACCGGCATCTTTTAAAAACTTCCTCCGGGATGTTTCCTTATTCTCCTTCTGCTTCTCTTCCTTGCTTGACATCTCTATCACTCCTTTCAGGATTTGAGCAAAACTCTTAGTCTCTTTTCTTCCTTAGTATTAATTGTTAATGCAATTTTATCGAAATTACGTGAGATAGAGCGTTTGGCTTCTGAACGATTTAGCTGTTAACAGAAAAACTATGGCGTTGCCAGGTTTTTACAGCTCTGACCTATAATTACACGATGTACTATCGCATCCATGAACTCTTTGCCACGACAAAAAATGTCGCCATGCAGTCTTCCAAAGATGGTCTTGGGCGATCTCTGCATATGGGGAAAAGTTCACTCATTGCAGATTGTTTATGGAAAGAATTTGCAAAAGAGCGGGGGCAAGCCGTTCGGGTTTAAGGCTTTCAGGAAATTTGGACCTTCGGTCTTAAATGATATTCACAGAGTGAGTATTAAGAAGCTGCAAAGGCTGTTGAACATTTTTCAAAGCTCTCTTAGAAAAGAGGGACACATAAATAAGAGAGGCTACCTACAACAGTTAAGCCCTTGTACATTTACTGGTGGTCCCAACGGGATTCGAACCCGTGTTACCGGCGTGAGAGGCCAGCGTCCTGACCGCTAGACGATAGGACCATAATTTAGAATATGGAGATAATTATAGAAAAGGGGTTGCCTTGTCAAATGTTATTTTGAGATTGTCATACCAAGTTGCATTCAAATTTTATCTGCGTTGGCTTCGTAAGTTCTGTCCTTGGAGTATTACATATGCGCCTGCGGGAAAACCTCCTTGCCGCCTTGCTATCTTTTTGAATGCAATTTGGTATTAGCCATCGGTTTTATTTAGAACGGAAGTTTCGGGATTTTTTCCCTTTCTGTATCCTACGGCAAAATAAATAACCGGCCCCAGAAATGGTACAAGCGCTGTGAAACCCCAGGCAGCCTTTGCAGCAGTAGAACCAAAATTCTTCTTTGAGATATCTATTATAGCCCACCATGTCAGCAGAAGAAAAATAATTCCGGCGCCAATTATTATTTTAGCCATTTTCCATTATCCTTTCAGCATTGCTGTAATGTTAAGTATTGTATTTACATAGTAGCCGCTAGGATTATACTGGCGAATAACCCATCTGGCCTTCTTATCGTTTACCCCCTTATGCCATCCGCAATTTTTAAGAAAATTTGCAATGCTGGCTATTGCATCGGCATTATCATTAAGATCAACACGCCCATCCATGTTCCCGTCCACAGCATATCTGATAATATTGCTTGGAACAAATTGCGGGATTCCAATGGCTCCGGCATATGATCCGTTTATTGTGAGAGGATCGATTTTCTCTTTTTCTGTATATTTAAGAAAAGATCTAAGTTCATTGTAAGCCCAATTCGATTTTTTCGCAGCTTTCTTTTCAAAATTATCCAATGAAAGGATTGTTGAGTCTGAGATATATTCCCATAGCCTGTTTCGTATATCTGAATCAAAAAGGGATGCCATTGATGAAAGAGTATTTAGTACCGGCCACTTGCCGACAGTTTTTCCAAGTTTTGATTCAACAAGAATTATTGCGGTAATGAGTTCCCGGTCAACACCGTATTTTTCTTGTGCTTTGTAAAGCTCTGATTCATATATCCTCATATATAGCTTTGCACCTGCTATTGAAAGATTTTTGGGATATTGTTTATAATTTACATTTGATTCCCTGTGAACAAAAAAAAGCGATACCCCCCTTGCGTCAAAGTTTACATTGCCGCGCCGGTAAATTTTTGTAATTCTTTGCCTGTCAAATCCTTCTGAAACAAGTTTTTCCTGCAATAGCCCGAAATCGTAATTGAAATCGATGGATCCCATTTCTCTGTTCTGAGGTGATAATATCGTGAGCAATAGAACGGATAAAATAAAGATAAATCTTTTAAGGTATAATAGGACATGACTCATTATGTGTACCCAAATTATTGGTAACAATTTCAACTATAGACCGTTTTCTTTCTGTAAACACACAAACATTCTTATATCCTGCTGAAACGATTATAGGCAAAACCTTTTCATAATTTCGTCCAATATCAGCAGGATCATGTGCATCCGAACCAATTGTTATTTCAATGCCGGCTTCGAAGCATTTTTTTAAAATATCAAAAGAGGGGTAAGCATTATTAGCGGGATGGCTGTACCCGCTTGTGTTGACCTCGACAGCAAGATTTTTTTTTGCTATTTTTTTAATTATTATATCAAGTTCTTTTTCTATGCTTTCCAGTGAGTATCTGCCGAATTTTTTAATAAGATCAATATGACAAATAAAGTCACAATAATCATCATCTAACATTTTATCAATATATTCAAAATAAAGCCGGTAAATATTATCTGTGTTGTATTCCCCTTTGCACCAGTCCGATTTGTTACTCACGATATCAATACCTCCTGGAAAATGAAGTGAACCCCCAATAACATCAAATGAAAACGTGTCTGTAATATTATGAATCTGTTCAACATATTGGGGATGATAATCAACCTCAAGGCCGGCTTTTATGAGTATAGTATTTTTGTAAATCCTTTTTAGGCGTTGAACTGCCTGAAAATATAACGAAACTTCTGAAAGCAGCATAGAGAGTCTGTTGCCGGGTTCACTAATGGTTAAATGATCAAGGAAACATATCTCATTAAATCCAGCTGAAACAGCTTTATTAATATAATCCTCCATACCATTTTGTGCATGATTGCAAAGCATGGTATGGATATGATAATCAATTTTGCAGGAAATGTTCTTATAATTTTGATTCATAGGAAGGTGTCTTTAATATTTATATTACAATGTAAAGATGATATGTTATATTATAACACAATAATTTAAAATATTCCAGGATATTGCCCGGATTGAAAAAAAACACAAAAACAGTATATACATGCCAGTCCTGCGGATATCAAGCTCCAAAGTGGCTTGGAAAATGTCCGGACTGCGGCCAATGGCAAAGCTTTGTTGAAGAATATCAAAGCGCAAGACCGTCCGCAATTCCAACCGAAGGGATGCTCTCGGCCATGAGGGAGCCGGTATGTATTAATGATATCGAGCTTGAAGGCGAAGAGCGCATTCTAACGGGAATAAGCGAATTCGACCGCGTTTTAGGTGGCGGTATTGTTCCAGGTACTATGATTCTTATAGGAGGCGATCCGGGAATAGGCAAATCTACTTTGATGCTGCAGGCACAATGCAGCCTTGCTGAGAAAGGACTTAAAGTTTTATATGTTTCAGGCGAAGAATCGATAAGGCAGTTAAGTATAAGAAGCAGGAGGCTTTCTGCCAAATCAACCGGGCTTTTTGTGATTTCGGAAATTGATATTGAAGCGATTTTGTCGATTGTCGGCTCCGTAAAGCCCGATGTTCTTGTTGTAGATTCAATACAGACCATGTTTTGCCCAGATCTTTCTTCTGCTCCGGGAAGTGTAAGCCAGGTAAGAGAGTCTGCCATGAAGCTTATGCTTTTATCCAAAAAGACAAATCTGCCGACATTTCTTGTAGGACATGTTACTAAAGACGGCGCCATTGCCGGACCCAAACTTCTTGAACATATGGTTGACACTGTATTATATTTCGAAGGTGACCGGAATCATATATTCAGAATTCTAAGATCCGTGAAAAACAGATTCGGCTCCACAAATGAAATCGGCGTTTTCGAGATGAAAGAGAATGGGCTTAATGAGATATTGAATCCTTCCGCCGCTTTTCTCTCCGAAAAGCCTTCAAGTTCACCTGGCTCTGTGGTTACAGCAAGCATGGAAGGCACAAGACCGATTCTTGTTGAGCTTCAGGCCCTTGCGAGCAGCACAAATTTTGGTACTCCCCGAAGGACCATTTTAGGTCTTGATCATAACAGGGTGGCATTGCTTGCTGCTGTTATGGAAAAAAAGCTTGGAATGCACCTTATGGGCTATGATATTTTTATGAATGTTGCAGGAGGCGTTAAGGTGGACGAACCCGCAGTTGATATGGGGATTATTGCCGCTGTTGCCTCAAGTTTTTTGGATCGTCCTGTATCGGATGGGACAGTGGTCCTGGGTGAGGTCGGTCTGACAGGCGAGGTGAGAGCTATAAGCCATGCCGAAACAAGAGTTGCTGAAATTCAGAAAATGGGTTTTAAGAGATGTCTTTTGCCCAAAAGCAATTTAAAGCGTATAACCGGAACCGGCAAAATAGAGCTTTCAGGAATAAACAGCATTTCCGAAGCTATGGAACTGCTCTTTTAACTGAAAGGTTCGAGGAGCAAGGTGCAAGGTTCAGCGTTTTACTTGACTTAAAAAGTATCTAAGAGTATATGAAGCATCTATCCCCTAAGGCAAACAGATGGGAAGATCATTATTTTCGGCTTGCTAAAAAGGAGAATTATCCTGCAAGATCGGTTTATAAATTACAGGAAATTCAAAGCAGGTATAAGCTCATAAAAAAGGGCAACAAGGTTCTTGATTTGGGATGCTGTCCGGGGTCCTGGACTATTTATGCTTCTGGCCTTGTAGGTGAAAAAGGGATGGTTGCCGGAATCGACATCAAACAGCTTGATATAAAAATTCCGTCAAATGCCAAATATTATCAATGTGATATATTTAATATAGACAGCAATACCCTGTTTTCGGTAGGAAAGAATTTTAATGTTGTAATGAGCGATATGGCTCCTGCTACTACAGGAAGTAAAAATGTGGACGCTGTACTATCATATGATTTATGTGCGGCAGCGCTTGATATCGCGAAAGATGTTCTTTTGCATAACGGTTCATTTTTATGTAAAATATTTCAGGGAGAGGATTTTGATAAATTTTTGGAAATGGTAAAAGCTGCGTTTAACACTCATAAAATTTTTAAACCGCAAAGCAGCCGTAAATTCAGCAAAGAGATTTATATAATAGGGTTGGGCAAAAAATAGGAGGTTTACATGTCAGGTCACAGCAAGTGGTCTTCCATTAAGCACAAAAAAGGAGCGGCGGACGCAAAACGCGGCAAAATGTTTACTAAACTAATAAAGGAAATTACGGTTGCAGCAAGAATGGGTGGAGGAGGCGATCCTGCTTCAAATCCGAGACTAAGATCGGCTGTGCTTGCTGCAAAGGCTGAAAACATGCCCAAAGATAACATCGAAAGAGCAATTAAAAAAGGAACGGGCGAACTGGAAGGCGTAAGTTATGAAGAAATAACTTATGAAGGATATGGCCCTGCCGGAGCAGCGGTTCTGGTTGAATCGTTGACGGACAATAAAAACAGAACTGTTGCGGATGTACGCCATATTTTCAGTAAAAGCGGCGGAAATCTTGGAGAGAACGGTTGTGTGGCATGGATGTTTGAAAAAAAAGGATATATTACAGTATCAAAAGAGAAGGTGAGTGAAGAAACTCTTATGGAGATAGCACTTGAAGCCGGTGCGGAAGACATAAAAGAAGATGATAAAGTATTTGAAATTATCACAGCCACTGATAGTTTTGAATCTGTAAAATCCGCTCTGGATAAGGTTTCTATTATCTGCCAGGAGGCGGAGATAACCATGCTCCCCAAGACCACTACAAATCTGGAAGGCAAAGATGCGGAAAAAATGATAAAGCTTATGGAAACATTGGAAGACTCCGACGATGTCCAAAAAGTATATACTAATGCTGACATACCGGAAGATATGGTGTAATAATGAATAGAACAGGTATAATCAAAGATCCTCTGTATCTCGAGCATATTACCGATGATTATCATCCAGAAAGCCACCACCGCCTTGAAGCTATTTATCAAATGCTGGAAGAAAAAGATATGGCGGGAAAATTTGTCGATATAAAACCGCGCGATGCTACAAGAGAGGAACTGGGATATATCCATACCGATGAATATATTTCCAGGGTGGCCTCAACCAAAACGAGATCAAGAGTAATGCTTGATCCTGATACTCACACTTCTCCAAGATCATGGGAGGCCGCTTCCCGTGCTGCCGGCGGTTTTCTGGAATTGATAGACAAATTGATGCAAAAAGACATAGACAACGGATTTGCTCTGGTAAGACCTCCCGGCCACCATGCCGAGGGCGACCGTGCTATGGGCTTTTGCCTTTTCAATAATGTTGCCATCGGCGCAAAATATGCCATAGAAAAATACAACTTGGATCGTATTCTGATAATAGACTGGGACATTCATCACGGCAATGCAACCCAGCGCTCTTTTTATGATGATTCACAAGTCCTCTATTTTTCCACACATCAATATCCCTACTATCCCGGAACAGGCGGCATTAATGAGTTGGGAGAAGGCAAAGGAAAGGGATTTAATGTAAATGTGCCTCTTTCGCCTGGCGCGGGAGATGATGAATATGCCGAAATTTTTTTGGAGATTTTAAAGCCGGTTACTTTGGAATTTAAGCCTCAGCTGATATTGGTTTCCGCTGGATTTGACACTTACTTTGATGATCCTCTTGGAGGAATGAAAGTCACCCCTGAAGGATTCGCCCGCCTTGCAAAAATCATATTGGAGCTTGCAGACAAAACCTGTGATGGAAAAGTACTTTTCATACTGGAAGGCGGCTATAACCTTAACGGTCTTCGGGACTCGGTTAAGGCGGTATTACTGGAGCTTCTGGGGGAATCCGGTCTTTTCAAAGGAAGATCTCTTCTTGACGAAAAGATAGACACAAGCGTAATATCTTCAAAACTCAAACAGGTAAAAACTGCTATCAAACCTTTTTGGCCCGGTCTTATTTAATGAGCTCACTAAAAGAAGTTCGTCGAACAACCTTCAAAAGCCTGCCTTATCCCTAAAGATTTTAAACGGTTTGCAAAGACTATTACTAAAATGAATTTAAGAGACTTCAAATCCGGAACATATAAGCAGCAGTATCAATATAAAAGTTTTTACCCCGCCAAAATAAATTTATCCTGGGTATGGGATGATCCCAGGATAAATGTGCTTTTTACAGATGCCACACGCATGCTGGGTGAGCTGAATGCCTTTTCCCATATCGTTCCTAATGTTGACCTGTTCATCCAGATGCATATTGTCAAGGAAGCAAGCACCTCAAGCCGTATTGAGGGAACAAAAACCGAGATTGATGAAGCTTTGATGGATAAGGAATTTATCGCCCCTGAAAGAAGGGATGACTGGCAGGAAGTTCGGAATTATATCAATGCTCTTAATTATGCCATCGAGCAACTTCAACGGCTTCCTTTGTCAAACAGACTTTTGAAAAAAACAGAACCGCCTATTACGATGGTCTTTCGCGAGAGAGGGAATCAAACGATCTTGCCCATTGGATAAAATTCTTTCTCAATGCGGTTATCAAAACAGCGGTTCATGGCAAGGAAACATTCAAAAATATTCTGGCGTTAAAAGATGAAATTGACGGCAAAATAGTCAGCATTGGCAGGAAGGCGGAAAATGCGCGGAAAATCATGACCCTGCTCTATAAAAAGCCAGTCATTAATGTCAATGAAGCAGCCTTACATCTCAATATTACATATAAAGCGGCAAGAGATTTGATAAAGGATTTTGAAAAACACCATATATTAAAAGAGGAAAAAGAAACCATAGAAAAACATAGATGCAGTTTTTGCAATAAAGTGCACTTATGATAATTCATAAGTGCACTTATGGACAAAAACGATCCGTGCCCCATATGCTCTTTTAAACCGCGAAAGTAAAACAAGATTGTTTATTTCAAATAAAATCTGCTTCGAAAACATAATTGCTCAACAATTATATTTATGTTATGGAAAATCAATTATTTTTCACAATCACGTACAGGAGCATTTATGAGTTATTCATCTTATCTGACCCCGCGCCCGGAAACAATATCTTCTGAAATCGAAGGTATCATTGATATAGCCAACCTGAAAGATGAAACAAAAACAAAACTCGAAGCCCGCCCTAAAATTTTTTTAGATCTTACTTACCCTACCACTGATATTTCAAAAGTCATTGAGCATATTAATCTGCGTTTTTCTTCATCTGAAAACAGCTCAGGCCTTTTCCTTTTTGAAGGTCTTAAAGGCAGCGGTAAATCACATCTGCTTTTATTGATCTGCCATTTATTCCAACACCCGGAAATAGCTCAGGAATGGCTTTCAAAAAATTCATTCTCATGGAAAGTGCCGAAAGATGCTGTTGTAATCATAAACAAATTTACCGATGATCCTTATGATTCTATTTGGAGCTTGATTTTCCAATCTTTGGGCTCTCCAATTCCAAAAGGGAAAACTCACCCTAAACTATCTGATTTTCAAAAAGCTCTTGGAGACAGAAACGTTATTCTTATTTTTGATGAACTTGAGCAGGGAATAAAAGTTATAAGTGATCCGGCTCTTCAGGCCCAGAATATTGCATTTCTTCAAATGCTCTCTGAATTCAGCAACCGATCCAGACAAGTAACCTTATTTGCCAGTATATACAGTGACCGTGTAGAGCCGGGCAGCACATTGAAAAGGGTTCCCCGTTGTGTAGTCCAATTTGATAATACAAAAGACCAGAACAACATCATACTTCACCGGCTGTTTAATAATTACAGGGATTTTGATAAAAGCCGGATCATTCCGGTAATTGAGAGTCACATTCAGATATGGGGAAAACATGCTTCTATAGAAAAGGACGAAATAAAAAACCGATTTAATGATACATACCCTTTTTCTCCCTCTCTGCTTGAAATTATTCTGAAAAAAATTCCTGCCAGAGGCGGTTTTCAGAATGTCCGGGGCGCTTTGGCGTTTTTCGGCAATCTGATTCGTTTGACTCATTCAAGCCATGATATTATTACCCCTGCTGATGTTTCGCTTGAAGACAAGGCAACTACCATAATGTTAAAGGATCTGGACCCAAGTGGAGATCTTATTAACAGGGCAAGTGAAAATATGAAAGAGCTGATCTCCAAAGCGCCATTAGCTAAAAAAATTGCCCCTGCGGTTCTTCTTTATACTTTAACAGGAACCAGCGGGAGTATCGGCGCTTCAAGAGATCAACTCATACAGGATATCCTTTCTCCATCTATTGATATAAATACTTTCGAACAATCCCTCATGGCTTTTCAGAAATACGCGTCTTACTTCTGGCATCAGGAAGGGCGATACTATTTCGATCTGGAAGAAAATCCGGAAGCAAAGGTTGAATTCAAATCAATTTCATATTCGGATGGTCTTGCAAGGGAAAAACTCTATGATCTCCTGAAAAATGAAATATTTAGGGAAACAGATAATGTTACCGTTTTCGAGTCTGTTGAAACGGTAAAAGAGATCTTAAAGCAATTTGATAAAACCCGTCTACGTTATGTATTCACAGGCAGAAGACTAACGCAGGAAGAAAGGCATTCAATATATTTCGGGGCGGATTATCGCAATTTGATACTTCTTCTTGAACCAAAAGATGATCAATTCCAGCTTGGAAACGACAAAGACCTTCTGAAATGGGCAAAACGATTTATGGCGGCCAAGACGTTGGCCGGAAATACTAAAAAATCTTCCCGTCTGGCGGAATATGAAAGGATTGCCCGAACCGACCAGAACTGTATAATAGACAGGATAAAGAAGGCGGGGTTGGTCTTTGTCGGCTGGGAGATTTACGGTACTTCCGTATTGGAAGACCGAATCGAATTAGAGCCTTTACCTGCTGATTTTTTCAGGGATAAAGTTCTTGAAAAACTGAATAATGATTACTTCCCCATGCTGACATTCCGTGAGCATCTGGAGGGAAGGATAGACGAGATCAAAAACCGGTTGGTTAAGGAGGTTGATGCTGAGTACCGGGCTACTCTTGGATTTCCTGTCCCGACAAATATAAGGGCTGTTTCGAATGCAATCAGGGATCTATGCAAAGATGCAATCATCGGTATCCAACACAGCACGGGAAATTACTGCAAAATTAATCCTCCGCTTAACGAAACGGAAATATTTAATGCCAAAATATCGCCTCCTTTTGAAACTCTACAACCTCAGCCGAAGCCACCATCTGCCGAATGTCCAAAATGTGGCTTGAAACCTTGCAAGTGCCTACCGGAATCTTGTCCGGGATGCGGTCAAACACCTTGTAAGTGTTCTGATGGCTCTTGTTCCATATGCCAACAGGAGCCATGTATCTGCCTGAAGTTAAAAACAAAAGAATTACAGCTAAAAATACCTCCTCAAAACAGTATTGGAAGTCTGCGCCAGGAAACTGCTTTTCGTTTCCAGGAATACGAACAGAGTATCTCAACCAACGTCAGTTATCAGATCTTTTACCAGAAAAAAGACATTGGAGATCTCAGTGCACTTCCCACCGGCCTCCGCGGATCTTTGAGCGGTCAGGGTGATCTTACTGCCGAAATTTACATCAGTAAAACAGGGAGGTTTACCAAGTCTCAGATAGAACAGCAGATAGAAGCGCTTCCGGCTCTTGCCGGAGCTGAGTATTCGGCGGAATTAACCGTTGAGGTTAAAATATAATGGAAAGCCTTAGCAGAAATTTAATTGAAAAACTGACAAGTCCTGGCCCCCGTTTTTCCTGGATAAAGGAATGGTTGCTTAATGAAATCTGGAGTTCCGATCATTATGCCCGGAACAACCCTTTGCAATTTCTTAAACAGGGAGAAGAGTCTGTAAATTTATTTGAGCAATTAATAGCCTCTGCCGCCGGACGTGTTTATGATGAGCTTATTTCAAACCCGGAACCGACCAAAAGGCTTTTATCTGTTCTCTCTGATCCGGATACCGCTGTTATTGTTTTTGATGGGCTTTCGCTGCGGGAAATACCAATGATTGTGAATTTAGCTAAAAAATCCGGCTTTAAATTGACACATATAGATACGTCACTTGCTCCAGCTCCATCTGAAACAATGGATTATATCGAAAGAGAGTTTCCTTGCGGAAAAATTTCTCCCTCTCAATTGCCCACAAGAAAAGAGCTTAAAGAAAAAGGAATTATTGTTTTATACTCCGGCAACTATTGCCTGCCTATTTCCGGAGAATATAAAGGGCTGCCTCTTCTTATCTGGTCAAGTTTTCCTGACGAAACCTATAAAGACAGCGGTGCGAAGTTCGAAAGCCATTTTGTTAATATTCATTCTCTTTTTGAAACAGCGTGGATGAATACGGCACAGCAGATTAAAGGAAAAAAGAAAATAATCATTACCAGTGACCACGGTTATATATTCTTTGGAACCGGAATGGATTGTACCAGAAGCCAGCAGGAGCTGGTAGCATTGAATGAATATTTTGGCAATAACCGCAATGCCCGTTTAAGCGAAAGCACTGATCCACCCCAAAGCGATGATGTTTTTTGTGATCCTTCACGGGATATTGCTATGATCAAAGGTAGGGTAAAGACCCGTTCAACCGGTACTGCCGGAACTAAGTTGTATAAGCATGGCGGACTTTCTCTAATGGAAATGCTTACTCCATGGATAGAACTGGAGACCTGATCTGAGATGCTAATACTTTTTTTAGATGAATCAGGGGATCATAGTTTAAACAAAATCGATCCCCAATATCCGGTATTTGTTCTGGGAGGCTGTATCGTTGACAGGGATTACCATGACAACCACATGACGGAAATGATGGATAGATACAAAAAAGAACTTTTTGGAAGAGAGGATTTTATAATCCATACAGCAGATATTAGTCGAAGGAAGGGTGTCTTTCAGGCTTTAACAAAGATAGAGTTCAGAGAAAAATTTTTTGAAAAAACAAACCAGTTGATGAAGGAATTTGACTATATTATTGTGGCCTGCGGAATAAAAAAAGATGCTCATCTCCGGCTGTACAGGTTGGCAGCAATGGATCCCTATATGCTCTCCCTGAAAATCCTTGTTGAGCGGTTTGTTTTTGAAATTAAATCCCATGGCGGAGGAGAAAAAGGAATCATTGTAGCCGAATCCAGAGATGAGGCGCTTAATAATGAGTTACGCCTGAATTGGATTGATCTTAGGACGAGCGGTACGGAGTATCTTTCAGCCTCAGAGATAAGAAAGCATGTATCCGACCTTCAGATCAGGGAAAAATCCCAAAATATAGCAGGATTACAGGTGGCCGATTTGATCGTCTCTCCTATCGGACGGCATATCATAGGGAAGAAGCCTAAAGCAGATTGGACAATTATTAAAGAGAAGTTTAGAAAGGGGCCTAAAGGAAACTATATGGGGTTTGGTCTGGTGGTTCTGCCTCAAAAAATTTAGGCGGCGCCCGAATGACTCAGTCACCGCCTCTGTTAGTGTAGCCTTTATCAAGAAAATAAACAAAATAACCGTCTTTGTCAAGGGGAAAAACAGTATTTTTATTCTTTCAGGGCATATAAAAATAACCTACTGTTTTTATCCTGTTTTTTGCAGGCATTAGATTGTAATGACTGCCGAGGCTGCAATAAAGATATGTATAACGTGATTAAAATATGAAACGTGCCATTGAAGAATCATTTCCCATAGTGGAAATCAACCGCCTGGCAATCCCGGAAAGAAATGCTTTCAAGCCCATATACCAGATGCATAAATGGTTTGCCCGTCGTGCGTCCTGCGTATTTCGTGCAATTCTGTTAGGCGCCATGAAACCGGCCGGTACGGATATCATGGCTGAATTCTACAAAGATCATACAAATGATCCCGATACAAATGATGTGAGAATCCTTGACCCTTTCATGGGAGGTGGAACCACTGTTGTTGAGGCGCTTCGCCTTGGTTGCCATGTAACCGGCATCGATCTTAATCCTGTTGCCTGGTTTATTGTCAAGACTGAGGCAGAACCTGTAGATATTGATGAGCTTAAAGCTGCTTTCAAAAGACTTGAGGAGCGGCCCACTTATAGCGGAAAAACGGTCAAAGAAGAGCTTCTCAGCCATTATAAAACCCAATGCCCTTGCTGCGGAACCGGAAATGAAGAAGCGGATATAATTTATACCTTCTGGGTTAAATCTGCTGTATGCACCAATCCGACATGCAAAAAAGAAGCGCCTCTTTTTTCAAATTACATAATCGCAATGAAATCTCCCACTGTTAGATATCTTCCGGACTATTTATGCGGCAAATGCAAGAAAGTGTTTGATGTGGATATCGGGATGGCGTCCCTGATTGCCGAAGAATCTCTTATGGTCAATAATTCAAAGGATGCAGCCGGAGATAGGAGAACAAATAAACGCTGGTCGGTTTATGACTCCAAAGATCATAACGCTAAATGTCCCTGGTGCTTTTATGTCAACAGAGTCGGGCCGATAGCATATATCAAAAAAGAGAAAAAGAAAGTTCCCCTTACTGTGCTTCTCTGTCCTCATTGTTACTCCGTCTGGCAATATCGTGGCTCATTGCCTGAGCAGGTTTCCTGCCCTGTATGCCAAAAAGACTATCTGCCTCTTAAGGGAAATGTAACTGAAAAAGGAAGCTTTACCTGCCCCTCATGCGGAGCCAAAGACAAAATTATTAACTCCATTCGCAGTCTTCCCCAGGATCAGCTTCTCCCTGTTAAACCGTACGCCATTGAAGGCTATTGCCAGGAATGCTGTGGAGATGTTGTTTATGAGGAGAAAGAACTTTTGTCCGGAATCCCTATAGGGCGCAAAAAAAATATTTCCCATGCCTGCAATATCAACAATAACAATGGCAAGTTTTTTAAAAAAATATCCTCCGCTGATCTAAGAAGATATCAGGAGGCCGAAAAGAGGTGGGAAGAAGAAAAAGATGAATTGCCCTATCCGAAAGGTGAGATTCCAAATGGTGAGAAGACAAAATCAGGTTTAATTGCTCATCATTATAATTATTGGCATCAGATGTTCAATCCCCGTCAGTTATTATGTTTAAGTACTCTTTTGAAGGCAATTGATGGAGAAGAAGATCAGGTTTTGAAGGAGATGCTGCTGAGTGGATTTTTTAACCTCTTAAATAATATGAGCGATTTTTGTAGCTATATTTGGCAACGTGACTGTATTCGCCAGATATTTGCTCGACATGATTTTCAGCCTAAGGCAACGATATGCGAAAGTAGTGTTTGGGGTGGCCCTTTTGGTATGGGAACTTTTACTGCATTATTCAATGCTGTTTTAAGAGGAAAAGAATATAATCTGAAACCATTTGATCGGTTGCCGATCGAAATTAATAATGATCGGTTCAGATTTTCAAGAGAAGTAATTAAAAGTAATTCAGATAATTGCCTGTTGCTTTGTGCTAATTCACAGAGTTTGGTTAATTCAAATTTAGAATTGGTTATTACAGATCCTCCTTATGCCGGAAATGTTAACTATTCGGAGCTTGCCGACTTCTTTTATGTCTGGTTGAGGTTAATTCTTTCCAAGACTTATTCCTGCTTTTCACCTGATATTACTCCAAAAGCAGAAGAAATTATCGAAAACCCTACCCGTGGTAAGACTGCCAAAGACTATAAGGATGGTTTGACCGAAGTCTGGCGTAAATGTTGTGAAGTTCTCGATGATAAAGGTTTAATGATTTTTACTTTCCATCATGGTGAAAAAAGCGCCTGGAAATCACTTCTTGAATCTATCTGTAACGCAGGTTTTCTCATTGAAGCCATATATCCTATACACGGTGAATCCGAAAGCTCTCTGCATCTCATGGATAAACAGGCTATTTCTTATGACCTCATTCATGTCTGCAAAAAAAGAAACGGCCAGTCTGAATCCAAACAACGCTCCTGGGCCGGTGTCCGAAAGGAAATCCGTCAAAAAGCAAGGGATGAAATCAAGACTATCGAGTCAGGAAGATACGGAAAGGAAAAGCTGTCTCCGGCAGATACAAATATTGTTCTGATCGGCAAATGCCTTGAGCTCTACAGCAAATATTACGGGCTGATTGTGGATTATAAAGGAGATGTGGTTCCTTTAGCCGATGCCCTGATTTCGATCCGCATGATGGTGGAACAGATTGCTACATCCCAGCAACCGCTGCCGTCAGAGCTCGAATTTATTGATCCTGTAAGCTATATTTATCTTACCTGCCTTTGTGACCGGAAAGAAATCCAGAGCGACGAGGTTCACAAAACCACAAGAGGAATTCTTGAGCCTGATGTTCTGATCAAGGCTGGCGTGATGCGAAAAGGCCGCGCCAAGAGAGGAAGAACCTACGAAGTAAAGCCACCTTCTGAAAGATTCAATGATCTTCAGAAGCTTTTTGCCGGGAAAGTAAAAAATACGAATCAGCTATCGCTTTTTCCTGAAATGGAAGAGGATAAATTTGACCGGATTTCTTTAGTGGATGTACTACATTTTTTGATGGGTCTTGCTGAAGCTTCAGAAAATTTAAATCCCTGGTTGAATGAATTCCGCTCCATTATTCCTAAAATCCGGGTTTCCTTTATCTACTTGAAGGAGAAAAACCCAACCTTTCAGGAACCGATTAACAAGATACTGAATATGGTAGAGGTTTGAAATGAAGGGTTATGAGATTTTCGAACAAAAATATTTGAAAGATTATTTTGGAGAAGAGGGCTTTGCACCTTACGAAAACAAAATCGGGTTTCTTGATTTCCTTCGGGAATTAAAAAGCGGAGCAGAAGGGATACCATCTAATTCTTCCTTCATGGTAATGGGCATAGATGATGTTCTTTATCTGGCCGGTAGAGATGAAAGGAAAAAGCTTGCTCTTACTATTCACAAAATTCTTCAATCGTCGGCTAAAGTTCTCGATCAAAAGATAATCGAAGTTCAGATTGTTTGCAAAGGCAGGTTGTATAAGGGAGAATCTTTCTGGTCGGAATACCGGGGAGAAAAACTTCCCTTAGATTACATTTTCGGCACTCCAAATAAACGGGATATTCGGGAATGCCCTGTCTATTCAACCGGTTTTAATTTATCAAGTTAATAAGAGCGGTTAAAAAAATCAGATGGAAATAAAAGAAAACACCATAGTAACGGTTCTCTACCGCCCTGAACTGGGATCTGGTGAAGTATTTCGCTTAAAAGAGAAAAATGGGAAATATCAGGTTGACGTGGTTTTCGAAAGAAACGGCCAGAGGATACTGGAAACCTTTCCTGAAAATTTTCTTACACCGGTTCCCGATATTTTCAAAAGATATCAAAATGGAGAATCGGATAATCCTGTCGATTTCTTTTTAAAGCAGTTGGCGTATCAGTTTCCTCTTGAGAATTCCGGGGGAGAGCTTTCCAACAGCAAAACCGATCTGCTTCCTCATCAAATTATCCTAACACACCAGGTTGTCAATGCCCGAAGACGTAAGTTCCTGATTGCTGATGAAGTTGGATTAGGAAAAACCATTGAAGTCGGGATGATAATACGCGAACTTCTGACCAGAGAGGAATGTAAAAGAATACTGATCGTCTGCCCTGCCGGTCTGACCGTGAACTGGCAAAATGAAATGAGAGACTATTTCCGGATTGATTTTGATATATTTGGCAAGGATTTCACAGACTCAAGAGCTAATGCCTGGGAACGCCATGATCTGGTTATCACATCAATTGATACCATCAAAAAACCAAATCGGTTGGAAAAGATAATGGCCGCTCCTGACTGGAAACTTATCGTTTTTGATGAGGCACACCATCTGACCAGAAAAAAATACGGCAAAAAGATACAGGCAACTCAAAACTACCGTCTTGCAGAAAAGCTGAAAGGTAAGACACGGGATCTCTTCTTTCTCACAGCTACTCCGCATCAGGGTGATGCCTACCAGTTCTGGTCACTGATTCAACTGCTGGATGATCAGCTTTTTGAAAAGCCCGAAGCAATACACGATCATCGGGGACTACTGGGAAGAGTGATGTTTCGGCGTATCAAAAAAGAGGCAACGGATGCTTATGGTAATCCGATTTTTATGCGACGTCAGGTGCATACTCAAAAATTTAAGCTTTCCATGAGAGAGCAAAGGTTTTATGACCAACTGACCGAATACCTCAGGGAAGGGTATAACGCCGCCGGTATAGCTGAAGATAAAACAACCAGCCAGCAGAGAGCCGTTGGTTTTATCATGGCAACTTTCCAGAAAATAATGTCCTCCAGCCCAAGAGCTATTAAACAAGCTTTACGGCGGCGGCTTATCGCCCTCTACGCCCGAAAACAAATGGCATTGGAAAGCGGATTTCAAGGTTCTATTACACGTTCGGAAGTCTCTTCAAAAATTATTCAATATCAGGATCTTATGCGAAAAGCGGTAATCGACTTACTTTCTTATGCCAGAGGCTTGATAGATTATACTGAAGCAGATGCTTATATTGCCGGATTGAAGCAACGTTTGAAAAAACGTCCTAAATTTGAAGAAGAAGTAACTCATTGGGCGCTGGACGTTATGGAATCTGAAGATGAAGCTATTGAGGCTGATGCCAATATCCCTGATGAGGAAAAAAAGGTTAAAGAGTTAATTGATTTGGTGGATGAAAAAGCAGACCGTAAATTTGACACTTTAATCCGGGCTATCGAACAAATCAGAAGGGAAAATAAAAATGACAAGATGATTATTTTTACCCAATACCTTGAAACGCTTTATTACCTCAAAGAAGAACTTGGTAAATACTACCCCCCTGAAAAAATAGCTATACTGAAGGGAGGACCTCTTGAAGATAAGATAGCTTCATGTGAATCATTCTGGGATGAGAGTGGGGCTCAATTTCTTATTTCAACTTCAGCGGGAGGGGAAGGAATTAACCTGCAGGTCTGCCGGCTCTTATTCAATTATGATTTGCCGTGGAATCCTATGGCTGTTGAGCAAAGAATCGGGAGAATTCACAGATACGGCCAGACTGAAACAGCTCAGGTATATAATTTGGTAGCTGAGGAGACCATTGAGGAACAGGTTTACAAAATTTTAGAAGAAAAACTTCTCGAAATTGCTTCTGCTATAGGCAAAGTAGATCCGGTAACCGGCCAGGTAACCGAAGATTTCAGATCCGAAATACTCGGATTTATGGGTTCCTCAACTAACTATAATGATTTGTATAAGGAAGCCCTGATCAACCGGAATTACAAACGAACCGAACAGGAAATTGCCGAAGCTATTGATAAGGCTAAAGAAGCGAGTGAGGCATTAAGGCAGCTTACGCAGGATCTTTCCACTTTTAATCTGGAATATTACAGAGAGCTGAAAGGGAAATTCTCTCTTGACGATTTAAAGATTTTCACTGAAAAGGCGATCTTGCGGTTAGGCGGCAGTTATATCCCATCCGGCGATCTTATTGCCATAACAGTTCCGCAGGCCTTAAAGGAGTTTCCCAGGGTGGCCGCACTATATGAAAATGTAACTTTTTCCAGAAAGGTGTCAACCCGGAAGAAAAATGTCGATCTACTCGGCTTAGGACATCCAATAATAGATGCCCTAATTCAATTTTATAAAAGCGACCAAGTAATCGGCGGCGTGTTGAACATAAAAGGAGACGGAATTCCATCCTGTCTGACCGCGAGATACTTTTTTACCGTCACTTTTGAAGATGGAAGCCGAAAAGAATTTTATGAAATATTTAATATTGAAGGTGAACCACCGGAAGATCAGAACATATTAATTACCAACAACCATTTTCATGATATAAAACAAATAATAAGTCAGGACTTACAGGAAAAAACCAAAGCTCACATAAATAATAAAGAGGCAATGATACGTTCCCGCTATGAAGGAGTTATCAGTATTCGGAATAAATGCCTCGGAATTCAGAATATAAATTGAGAGATTCTTTACAGGGGAAATGTTCCCGCTTGAATACAGTGCCAACTTGAAACGTCAAACTTCGAGTACCTTATAGATTAGGTCACATCCGTGGAAATTGACAACTCAATATACAGCCCAAAGCCATCTTCCGGATTGATTTCCGCTTTGATGAATCCGGATATATATGATCATGCGGTGCATGATTGTCATCTTATCGAAACACACGCCTCATGGATTATCCTTACCGGAACTTATGCTTATAAAATAAAGAAACCGGTTAATCTGGGATTTCTGGATTTTTCCACACTTGAAAAAAGGCATTTCTTATGTAAAGAAGAACTGCGTTTAAACAAAAGACTTGCGCCCGAATTATACCTGGAACTTATAACTATAACAGGTTCAGCAGCAAAACCGGTTTTAAGCGGAGTTGGCGAACCAATTGAGTTTGCAGTAAAAATGGTTCAGTTTCCGCAAGAGGCTCAATTGGATCGCATGCTGGCAAGAGGTGAACTGGAAGTTTGGCATATTGATGCTATTGCCAGATTGGTTGCTGATTTTCACAAAAAGACATCTATTGCCCCAAAGGAGAGCGAGTACGGAGATCTTGAGCACATCAGAAAACCGGTTGAAAATAATTTTATTCAGATTAATTACAATATTCAAAAGAGCAAACATATACTTATCAATGAGCTGGAAGTCTGGTGTAACACAGCTTTTGAAAAACTAAAAACCTTCTTTATACAACGAAAGTCCGAAGGCTTTATCCGCGAATGTCACGGCGACATGCATTTAAGAAACATAGCATGGTTAAACAATTCTCCGGTAGCATTTGATTGCATAGAATTTGACCCGAATCTTCGCTGGATTGATGTGATTAGTGAAATAGCCTTTCTTATTATGGACATTGAGGCGCGTAAGCATCCTCAACTTGCAAGATATTTTCTGAACACTTATCTGGAAAAAAGCGGCGATTATCCCGGTTTGTGTGTTTTGCCGTATTATCTTGTTTACAGAGCACTTGTGCGGGCCAAGATTGCTTCAATACGGGCCAAACAACAGGGAATCAGCGAAGAAGAAAAAACAGAAGCAGAAAACGAATTTATCAATTATCTGCACCTTGCAAAGCGTTGCACAAAAGCGGTTTCTCCGAAACTTATAATCACCCGCGGGTTGTCGGCATCCGGCAAAAGCACAGTAACCCGGCAGTTGATTGAGCAAATGTATGCAATACGCATACGTTCCGATGTTGAACGCAAAAGGATTTTTGGCATAACCAATGGAAAAAGCTGCAAAACTTCATATTGCGACAACATATATACTCCTGAGGCGACAAAACAAACCTACGATACGCTTGCCCGGCTTGCAGGCAATATACTTGATGCAGGCTATACGGTAATTGTTGATGCAGCATTTCTTAAATTTGAAGAACGCAACCAGTTCCGTAAATTAGCCGAATCAAAGAAAGCACCCTATATAATTCTGGAATTTGTGGCTTCACACAATACGTTGCGAAAGCGCATAATAAATCGCGAAAAGGGTGTGTCTGATGCCGACCTGCCGGTTCTGGAGCAACAGTTCAGCTTTTGGCAGCCGCTTGATGAAAGCGAAAAAGTTAGGACCATTAAGGTAGATA
>DYJH01000054.1 GCA_020723255.1 Desulfonema limicola
AATATGGGAAGATCAACGGCCTCTTTGAAGGCAACAGCATAAGGAGTGTAAAATCCCAAAGGCATCTGCATGCCCATGCCAAGACCTTGAATGCCCTCATAGAAGGGGCCTCCGACATGGATAAAATCTATTTGTCCGGTCTCTTCCAGCAGCTTGGCTATTTCCTTATAGTCATCAATAGTATTTCCGCCCTGCAGAAAATCATCGCCTGCAAGCCGGTATCCCACCACAAAATCATCTCCGGCAGCCTTGCGAACCGCATCTATTACCTCAAGAGGAAAGCGAATCCGGTTCTCCAGGCTGCCGCCATATTCGTCTGTCCTCTGATTCAAAGCCGGAGACATGAATTCATGCAATAAATAACCGGATGCCCCATGAAGCTCTATTCCATCTAAACCAGCCTCTTTTGCAAACGACGCCGAGCGGGCAAAGGCATTAACTGTTTCCTTGATATCCTCAACCTCCATAGCTTTGGGAACAAAACGAAACATCACAGGTGAAGGAATAGCTGAAGGAGCCCAGGTCGGCAACCGGCTAAGCTCAATATCAGATTCCCTTCCCGCATGCACTATTTGCGCCAGTATATTGCCACCTTCACTGTGCACGGCCTCACCAAGTTTTCTCAGCATGGGAATAGCCTTCTCATCATATATCTCCTGGATGCCCGCCAGATCCCTGCTGTTTTTCATTACAGGCATCATTCCGGCAATCAGCAGCCCGGCGCCACCTCTGGCTCTTGCCCTGTAATACTCCACATAACGGTCGTCCATGATATAGTTCGTCGCCATCATGCTACCGTGAGGGCCAAAATATATCCTGTTTCTTACGATCATGTTCCCAATCTTTATGGGACTAAATAAGTATTGAAATTGTTCCTGCATGGCTGCCCCTCCTCTTTGTATGGAGTAACCTCCTATTTTCATAATAATATCTTTAAACCTTTCTCAAAAAAAATCAAAATAATCTTATATAAAAAAAAATTCGCTCGATTGTATTTAGGTTTTATAATTGACAACTATAAGTAACCTAATATAAATTTTGAATTATCTATACATTTAGTTATTATTTATCGATATATAAAATATATCTTTTATGACTGTCTTACTACGAAATAAAATTGCGTCCGATAATATCAAATTTTATAAGTCACTCGGGCATTTGATTAAAGAATATCGGAAATGGCGTGAGTTTAGCCAGGAAAAATTCTCGGAACTTATAGGAATCAGCCTCCGAGAATTGCAAAACTGGGAAACAGATCGTTGCCGGGCTCGTCTTGAGAACCTCCACGACCTTTCCGAAGCAGCAGGAATTCCCATGCAGGTATGTGTAGCTCTTAATGCAGGTCAGCCTTTGTGGTATCGTTTGGGCGAAAGAAGATTTGCCTACTCATCAGCTGAAACTATTAGTTTTTCACTTGATGAATTGTATAAAAACCGAAAAGAAATTGATGACGGTATTGTTATTAAACCTGTCAGGATTTCAACGGATAAACATATTAAAGCCATTCTTTCATGCCATCGTGATTTATACGGAGCAAAGAAATCATTGGAAAAAGATGTCATTATAGCAGGTACTTTGGCTGCTCCTGAACTGAATTTGATTGCTTTTGATTCCTGGGGACATTATGTAGGACACCACGTATGCTTGCCCTTAAAAATTGCTGTATATCAAGAACTGAAAAAACATATACCGATAGAAAATTATCTTTCAGCCCAAAGAATCAGTGATATTGATTCTCTTAATGAAGGAGTGTTTTTTCTTTATTCCCTGTTTGCAGCAAGCTGGAATGTCGGCCATTTGCTATTTATAAATCCAGCGCAGTTCTATAATAAAATAATTCAAAAAGACAGATTCGTAAGCGCTGCATGGGCAGGTACGGAAGAGCTGAAGCTGTCTTGCGAAAAGCTGGGAATGGAGAAAATATCCATTAATTCAGGAACAAAAGAACAGACCATTCCTGAAATTAATCCTGCTTTATATGAGATTAGATTGGATGCACTGCTCAAACGATATGAAAAATTTGAAATTATAAAGAGTTCTGTTGGTGTAGCTAACGAAGGGCAGAAAATTTTTACTGATGGCAAATTGTCAGACTATGGCCCAATAATAGTTGATAAAACCGAAACTGAGACTTGCCCTAATCCAGCATGTACACTAAAAGGCAGGAAAGGCAACGGCAACATAGTTGCAAATGGGACATACCAGACAAAAAAAGGAGCTAAATCTTCCCGATATATTTGCAAAGAATGCGGAAAATCCTTTTGCAGCAGATCGGATTCCATCTTTTATGATCTTAGAACTTCCGAAGATAAGATTTTAATGGCGCTTAAGTTATTGGTTAAGGGGATGCCTATAAGAGAAGTGGCGGATGTATTAAATGTTAAACGCGATACAGTCAGACATTGGTTGAAGGTCGCTTCCGAAAATAGCGATAAAATAGATCCTATTCTTATGAAACAAATAAAAGTTTCCCAGGCCGGTTTAGACGACTTGTGGGCCATAGCAAAAAACAGCGCGCTTCGCAAAAGATCTGCTATGTGGAATACATTTAAAAAAATTAAAAGAGTTAATATATGATAGTTTATGATTTAAGATGCGCGGAAGGGCATGTTTTTGAAGGTTGGTTTGAAGACAGCCAGGCATTTGAGAATCAGAAAAAAAAGAATCTCATATCATGTCCGTTATGCAATAATGTTTCCATTATCAAAATTCCATCTACATTTGGCATAAAATCATCTGATAATAAGCAAAATATCCCTGATAAACAGCTTACATTAGAAAAAATGGCAAAAAAACTGGTTGAATATGTAGAAAATAATTTTGATAATGTTGGTGCAAATTTTGCCACGGAAGCATTAAAAATTCATTATGGCGTTTCAGAGCCGCGAAACATAAGAGGTGTCAGTACTCAGAAGGAAGAAGAAACTCTGAAGGAAGAAGGGATTAAGTTCTTTAAGATCCCAATTCCAGTTCCGCCGGAAACAGACTCATAAATATGATTATTCTTTCATACGGTTTATGATTTTTCCTTTTGTGCTTATCACTACTTTTTCCATAGGGACTTTAACGCCTGATTGATCCATCCCTTTTTTTACTATCAACGGAAGACCTGAACAGCAGGGAACTTCCATTACTACTGTTGTTACGCTTTTTAATCCGGCTTCCTTGAAAACTTGCGCAAATTTGTTTATGTATTCTTCAATATCATCGAATTTAGGACAGCCCATCATTACAGCTTTACCTTTAAGAAAATCCCTGTGCAGGGTTGGAAAAGCTACGGGTACGCAATCTGCCAAAACGACTAAGTCTGCGCCTCTCAAAAAAGGAGCTTTGGCCGGAACAAGTTTTATCTGCACAGGCCAGTGGCCAAGAGTTGATTCCTCATTTTGAGCATAGGAAGAAGATCTTACGGCATCCGGGTGAGACAGAATTTGAACTGTGGAAGAGGGGCATCCACACGCTAAAGCAGGTTCCGCCACATTCTTTAATTTCTTTTCATGTAGTTGTTTTTCAACCGCTTCTTCATCAAACTCTTCCGCCTTACGTTCTATAACTTTTAAAGCGCCGGTCGGGCATTCACCTATACAGGCGCCTAACCCGTCACATAAGTTATCCGAAACTACTTTTGCTTTTCCGTCAATTATCTGAAGCGCACCTTCCGCACAGGAGAGAACGCACTGGCCGCAACCGTTACAAAGCTCCTCATCAATTTCTATAATTTTTCTATTAACTTTCATGCTGATCCTCATCTATACCTGTTTGAACAATACCTCACGCGCTATGGTTTTGCCGTTTTGGGTCAAGAAAGACTTATCAATTATGTTTTCAACATATTCTTTATCAATCGGATTTTCCTTACGATTTTCCTCAATGTTGATTATCATATCGGCATCATAAACTATTTTATAATTAATATTATCATCAGTCCGGGGGTGATGATGATGTCCTACTATATCGCATACCTCATCAATTAATTTATCATTGGCGCCAAGCTTTATCAGGATATCCCGTGCGATTGGAGGCCCAAGTTCTTCCTGATATTTCGGAGCCGTGCTGTTGTAAATACGTTCGGCATCTTTTATTCCTATATCGTGAAGGTAAGCAGCAACCAATACTACTGCAAGATTTCCTCTTTCAAGTTTCCCTATTTTCTCAGCATACCGTGCAACCTTCGAAGCATGCCCGATTCTTTTGAAGTCGGTTTTGAAATATCGCTTCATTTCTATAGCTACCCTGTCTTTTAGCAAGTCTTCCTTTTGGGCAATAAGTTCTTCGGGAAGAGTTCCAAGGCACTGCTCTGCATACTCACAGTAAGATGCACACCCGAAATCCATTTTTGGGTTAATAAATCTATGCCCGCAATTGCCGCATTTTCTTGCTGTGTCATCCTTAAAAAATTCAACTTTACTTCCGCATTTTGGACATGTTGCATCGAATATAGCTCCCTGTTTCCAATACCGGCTATCCTGCCCCGGACATTTCATTTATATTCCTCCGTTTCAATAAATTTGAGATTTCAAATTTGAAATTTGAAATTCAATGCTTCCAGAAAATTTGAAAATCTATAGTTTGCCGGAAGCATTGAGCGCTATCCCAATATTGCCTTTAGATCCTCATCAGGAGTTTTGATCGGCATGATATTGAATTTTTCCACCAAAAAATTTAAGATATTAGGTGTAATAAAAGCCGGAAGACTTGGCCCCAGCCTGATATTTTTTATTCCAAGATAAAGCAGAGTTAAAAGAATTGCTACGGCTTTCTGCTCATACCATGACAGAATCATTGAAAGCGGAAGATCATTTACACCGCAGTTAAAAGCTTTTGATAATGCCACTGCTATCTGAATGGCAGAGTATGCATCATTACACTGGCCTACATCAAGAAGCCGGGGTATTCCGCCGATATCTCCAAGATCCTTGTCGAAAAAGCGGAACTTGCCACAGGCAAGGGTCAACACCACACAATCCTTGGGAACTTTTTCAACAAACTCGGTGTAATAGTTACGCCCAGGTTTTGCTCCGTCGCACCCTGCAACAAGAAAGAAGTGTCTTATAGCCTTTCCCTTAACTGCTTCAACAACCTGTCCGGCAACTCCCATAACAGTATTTCTGGCAAATCCCACCATGACGCTTTTGCCGTCAATATCTTTTTCAAAACCAGGCAAGACAAGAGCTTTATTTATCACAGGAGCAAAATTCTTATCAGCTATATGAGTTACACCGGGCCAGCCTACAAGGCCTGTTGTAAAAATATTGTCTTTGTACAAATCCTTTGGCTTTTGAATGCAGTTTGTTGTCATTAGTATTGCTCCGGGAAACTCAGCAAATTCCTTTGCCTGGTTCTGCCATGCCGTTCCATAGTGTCCGTAGAAATGGGGATATTTCTTCAGACCGGGGTAAGCGTGTGTAGGAAGCATTTCACCGTGTGTATATACATTAATTCCCTTTCCTTCAGTTTGTTTTAGTATTTCTTCCATATCTTTTAAGTCATGACCTGAAACAAGTATTGCTTTTCCTTTTTTTGCTCCGAGAGGAACTTTTGTAGGCACGGGGTGTCCGTAGGTGCCGGTGTTTGCGCTATCCAGAAGTTCCATTGCAAGAAGATTTGTTTCTCCGCATTTTAAAACAAGACCTATAAGCTCATCCGCTCCTAATTTGTTATTTATACCGGCTGCAAGCGCTTCGTAAATAAACTGATAAACTTTTTCATCGTTTTTACCTAAGATTCTAGCGTGATCGGCATAGGCGGCAACACCCTTTATGCCGAATGTCAATATATGTCGCAGGGATAAAATGTCGGGGTTAACATCCGGATCACTTTTTAATCCTACCTTCTCTCCCTGTTTTACCAGATCCTCAATTGTTTTTTCGGGAACAAATACCGCCGGACCTTCTGTATAGGCAATACTAACTCCGGCTTTTGAAAGTTTTTCCTTTAGCGAATCACGGATAGCGACACACTGGTTAATAAGTGTTTGAATCCTTGCAGGGTCAAAATCCACATTTGTTAAAGTTGAAAAAATCGCCTCACAGGTAAATTTATTAATTTCTTTGTCTGTAATTCCTGCCTTATATCCTTCAATAGCATATAAAGATAATCCTCTTAGCGCATATATTAAAAGATCCTGTAAGGCTGCAACATCAGAACTTTTCCCGCACACACCGGCTATGGTACATCCTTCACCCTTTGCTGTTTGTTCACACTGATAACAAAACATGATTTATTCCTCCTTATTTTATTGTTGATTTGCTGTTGTAAGTTTTATTTTACCATTTTGACTTTTAAAATATACTAATAAAAACGGCTTTGCCTTGACTTATGTCAAGAAAAAGGAGATATTTCAAAAATATATTAATATTAATAAAAGGATAAAACATGAAAAATGTTTTTAAAATAATATCCAATGTCCCGCTTTTTAAAGGCCTTTCGGATGACCAGCTTAATGATATAAAAAATATTGTTGTAAATAAATATTTTGATAAAGGAGAAACCGTTTTCTCAGAAGGCGATCCGGGAAACGGTTTTTATGTTGTTGCAGAAGGGCATGTTAAAATCTATAAAGTATCTTCCGAAGGGAAAGAACAGATTCTTCATATATTAGGCCATGGAGAACCTTTCGGTGAAGTTCCGGTATTTACCGGCCAACCTTTTCCTGCCAATGCGGAAGCAATCGCCAAAAGCCATTTCCTGTTTTTTCCGAGAACAGACTTTGTAAACCTTATTACAAAAAATCCTTCTCTTTCCTTAAGTATGCTTGCTGTTCTTTCCTTAAGGCTCAGACAATTTACAGTTCAGATTGAAAGCCTTTCCCTTAAAGAAGTTCCCGGCCGTCTAGCATCATATTTATTACAACTTGATGAAGAACAGGGGAAAAATGATCATGTTAAATTAAATATTTCAAAAGGTCAGCTTGCCTCATTGCTTGGAACTATTCCTGAAACATTGTCACGAATATTTGCAAAAATGTCAGATATGAAATTAATTGAAGTTGAAGGCCGGAACATTAAACTGCTTGACTGCTCCGGACTCGCAACCCTTGCTGAATACGGAATAAATGCCGAATAAAAATGCCGCTATTTTATGCTCACCAATTCACCGCTTAACATCCTTATATGCCCCATTTCTTCTTTAATTATAGCTTCAATTTTATCTTTTCCATATTTAGCAGGAACAGCATCTTTTATACCCAAATAAAATACTATGGAGTCTTTTTCAGCTTCTATTGCCGATTTATAAATCTCTTTCAGTGATGAATTATCTATCTTTTTTTCAAAAAACACCCGTGTATCGGCAAGCGCGCGTAAATATTGAGCAGCTTCATCCTCAGGGTCAAATAGCAAGGATTCTTTTTGTTTCTCTGAAAGGCCGGCCCTTAATGACTTGAAGGTTTTTTCGTGCTTATCTTCCATGTCGGCAAGCCTTAGCAACAGTGTTTTGGCAGCGGAACCTGAGGCGCTCTCTGCCGCATCTCTGTAAAATTTTGCGCCGTTTATTTCAATTTGTTCGGCTATTGCAAATACATCATCAGCATTAAAATCATAACTCATTGTTAAAATATTCCTTTCTTTAGGTCTTTTTCATAATATGTAATTATTAAACAAAAAACATGCAGAGGTTTTTACCGAGCCGTTTTAATAAAAAAATTCTGTACTATTGTCATAGTGTTGTCAATATTTAATTGCGGCAGAGTCTGGCTATGAAAACAGTAATTTTATCTTGGTAATATTTCACAAAGTAACGGGTTGACATTTCTTGCATAAACCTATAAATAAATTACCTATCGTATTTTGCAATATTTGGGCTAAAACAGCAGAAAATATCAGGTTCTTATTCCGCAACTATAATGTTAAAAACGTACAGGTGAACTCATGAGGATAAAATTTGTTATTGCAATTTCTCTTATCGTGGTTCTTGCTTTTGGTATAAATTCTTTTGGAGGAAGTAATATACGTAAAAATACTTTTACTTTTTCTGCTCCTGTTTACGAGGTTGAAGATCTTATTGCCGAATTGCAAAAAGACGGCGATAATGTCCTCGTTTCTGGAAAGATAAGGAATTTAAGCCACACTCCTGTAAAAGGATGTGTAATAATATATTTTAAAAATGATAAAGGTAAAGTTGTCCGCTCAGTAGAAGTTGATGTTAATGATAAGATGTCTTTTCGTCATGGCAAAACAGGAGTATTTGAAACTACCGTAAATATTGGTAATGTCCCTGATATTCAAAACGTTGTAGTTGAATTTGTAAATAGGTGATGCGCTTCATCATTGCATATGCTTCAGATCCTGATAATGCATTAAAAAAAAACCACAAGTCCCGATGCCGAACCCCAATGAGATTAAACCCAAATATTATTCGGCTGCAAGAATAGACATATATCCAGTAAATTTATAGCGAATCTAGTTATTATTTTCCAGTAATTCCAATATGTTTTTGATGGCACCGACTTGCCGCTCGCCGGGGCAAAGTCACCAAGTCCCGCATGGCGGTTTGGGTGGTATTAACTAAACCGTCAGTTTTGATGATTTTTTTGATGAGTTAGTAATAAAGTGCAAACAGGCTGGGGGTTGGTATGCCCCAGCCTGTTTGCTGAAAAGGTATTGATATTTAAGGATCAGCAATAAATCAGATTGGTTAAAACAAGAAATAAAATAAAGTCCCACAACTTATACTTACTATAATGAAATATAAGAATATAAGCAGGAAAACTTATATGATTATGTTTCTTCAATAGTAATTGCTCCCGGTTCACAAACTTCTACACAGCTCTCACAACCAAGACATTCTTCAGCATTTACCGCTACTGATTTTTCACCCTGTATTTCAAAAACTTCAACCGGACATACATCAACACACTCACTGCATCCCTGACATTTGTCTTCATCAACAATAGGATTAAAAGCCATTTTGTTTTCTCCTTTCTATATTAAATTGAACAATTAACATTTTGCTCAGCCATTTTTTATAGTACCGGGCAAAGTCCATATACCAATTGATAATACGAGTCAAGCCTTCTTATTGTTTTTTTGCATAAAAAAACTGGATGGTCTATAGAAAATATTTATAGGCATATCAATGTGATATTAGATTATTCAACGATTCCTATTAAAATGTTTTTATTAATTTTATCATTGTCAATGTTATTTTGTGTACTATTAATGTTCAGAACCGATATACTTTGAAAAAATTCTTTATACGATATATTGCTTATCATGAAAATCTTCAAAGATACATTTTTTATAGGCTTATAACCAGCCGGTATAATATTAACATCTTTACTTACCCTGAAATTGCTATCCGATAACAAACCCTCTATCTGTTTGGCAAGCATAATTTTCCAGTTATATATAATCTCCGGGTCAAGAAGGACAGGGACTGAAGGCAGATCAATAATCTTCTCCAAATTTGGGTTTAGCTCTGTGATATATTCAAAAGCATCTTTGCTGTCTGTAATAAAAATCCCCGGCCTTTGTTTATCGTTTAAAACAAGATACGCCCATGCCTTAAGCCTCTCTTTGATCTTGTCTTTTCCCGAATCGTAAACTTTCTCAATTGAATCTTTTCCCTTTATATTAAAATACATTTCATCTTCATCGGTTAAATCGGAAAGAAGTTTTTTTTCCATCTCATCTATAGAAAGCAGTTCCCTTTCTATTCTATCCTGCTGCTCGTCAAATTCTTGAGCCAAGCTTAAAAACAACCTTGAATTAAAAAGAAAATCGTTTGCTGCTTTCGGTTGATCTCCAACCATGTTTTTTTTAATCTGTGAAGCAATCTGTGATGAGAATGTTTCATCTGTAAATGCTTTTTCGCCTTCGGTTGCTCTCAGAAATGCCAAAAGGCTTTTTTGATGAAGTTCTGCCCATGCTTTATACTCCCTTAAAATAGCTTTAAGCTTTGATTCATCCCCTGTAACAGGGGTCCTTATATCGATAAGTCCTTTTTCGTAAAGTTTTTGCATGGGATCAGGAAAATCTAAAATACCTGTTTGGTAAACGGTTATCTGTTTAAAACAGGCGCACAGATCAGCCGCTTTAGAATTGTTAATATATGTAAAAGGAAAATAAAGCGGGTTCATTGTGTTTTCCGGTCTCTTATTGTAATTCCCATTGATTCAAGTTTTTTGCGTATATCGTCAGCAATATCCCAATTTCTTTCTATTCTTGCTCTATCCCGCTCTTCTATAAGGCGTTCTATTTCAGGATCCAAAAAACAATTTCCAAAATCAAATATGTTAAGCGCTGAATCAATATCACGAAATGCGTCAAGAATCTTTTTTGCGCCGGTTGTATCAATTTTTTTATCGTTTACAAGAACATTTATCTTTCTTACTATCCCGAATATGGACGATAGCGCAGCAGAAATATTAAGATCGTCATCCATAGCGCCGATGAACCCGTTTTTAATATCGTACAGAAGCTGATCAAGCTCCGGATAGGTCTCTCCTGTTTTGATATCGAACAGAGCACGGATGCAAGTATCAAGCCTCTTAAGCGATTTTCTTGCATCTTCAAGCTGTTTGTTTGAAAAGACAATAGGTTTTCTATAATGAGTTGAAATAAGCCAGTATCTAATTTCCCTGCCCGTATAGCCCATATTTACAAGGTCTGAAATGCAAACCCGTCCTTTTGTTTCATCAACCTTTTTACCGTCAATAAGCACCCTGTCGCAGTGTATCCAGAATCTTGCAAGAGGTTTTCCTGTTAAAGCTTTTGAAATGGCGATTTCATTCTCATGGTGCGGGAAGATAAGCTCTCTGCTGCTTGTGTGAATATCAAAACTTTCGCCAAGGTATTTCATTGCCATTGCAGCACATTGAATATGCCAGGAAGGTCTTACATTACCCCAATCTGTCGCGGTATAAATACCCCGTCTTAACTCCGAAAGTTTTGCTCTTTTCATAAGGGTAAAATCTCTCGGATTATCTTTTTCATATTCATCAAGATCAACGGTTGCGCCTACTCTTATTTTGTTCAAATCGATTCCGGACAATTTTCCATAATCAGAAAATCTGGATATATCAAAATATAAAGAACGCAGCTTTTCGTAGGCATAGCCTTTTTTAACAAGCTTATCTGCAAGCAGAACCATATCTTCAATATGCTCGCTTGCCTTTGGATAATTTTCCGCAGGCTTGATTCCAAGAAGATTGAGATCTTGCTTAAAAAAATTAATATATTTTCCTGTAAATTCTGATAGTTCAAGGCCAGCCTCTTCAGAGCCGTTTATAGTTTTGTCGTCAATATCGGTAATGTTCATGATGTGTTTTACCGAATACCCTCTGAATTCAAGATAGCGGCACAACAGGTCCGAAAACACAAAACGGCGGCTTTCTCCCGGATGCATCCTTGCATGGGCGGTAGGACCGCAGGAATAAATGGACACTTTCCCCGGATAAATAGGTTCAAAAGGCTCTTTGCTTCTTGTAACGGTATTAAAAAGCGTAAGGTTTATTTTTTCTTTTACTGTAAAAAGGGAAGTGCTTAAATATCTTTCTCCATTATCAGGGAATATAACTACTATTATGCCCTCATCCATTTCAGATGCTTCATCTTGGGCTATAACCATAGCAGCCCCGCTGCTCATACCTACAAACAAACCTTCTTCTTTTGCAAGGCGCCTTGCCGCTTCGAAAGCCTGTTCATCATCAATATTGACAATTTTATCTAATCGCTTTTTTTCATAAATCTCAGGCCGGTACGCTTCCTTCATATTTTTGAGACCCTGGATTTTATGCCCAAGATACGGTTCTACCGCTATGATTTTTATATCCGGATTATATTCCTTAAGCCTTCTTGAAATTCCCATTGCAGTTCCGGTAGTGCCAAGAGTGGCAACAACCGCCGTAACTTTGCCATCCGTCTGTTTCCAAATCTCTTCCGCTGTAGTGCAATAATGGGCTTTCCAGTTTGCCTCGTTGTTGAATTGATCAGTCATAAAATATGCGGATGGATTCTCACGGCTAAGACGGTACACTTCTTCAATAGCTCCGTCAGTGCCGAGGTGTCCGGGAGTAAGAAGAATATCGGCTCCGCGGGCTTTAAGTATCTTCTGGCGTTCAATGCTTACCGATTCGGACATTGTAAGTAGAAGTTTGTAACCCTTAACCGAGCAGATTAGGGCAAGACCAATGCCTGTATTTCCGCTTGTTGCCTCTATGACGGTTTTATCGCGGGTCAGCTTTCCGGATTTTTCTCCTTCTTCGATCATATAAAGAGCCGCTCTGTCTTTTATCGAACCACCGGGGTTGAAATATTCAAGCTTGGCAAGAATTCTGACCTTTGGATTCGGGTTTAATTTTTTAATTTCAACAAGCGGAGTGTTGCCTATTGTATCCAGAATAGAATAGCTCATCAAGATAATGCCTTTATTATATCTTTTTTAACCTGATTTTCATCTTTTGCTGCATCTACAATTATAAAACGTTTGGCTTCAATACGCGCAAGCTCAAGATACCCTTTCCTGACTTTGCCATGAAAACCAAGCGCTTCTTTTTCAAATCTTGTTTCAAATCCCGCTCTTTTTCCTTCATTTATCTGTTTCCATGCACGTGAAAGTCCGATTTCAGGATCAAGATCCAGCAGAATGGTTATATCCGGCTTTAAATCTTGCAGGATAAGCTTATGCAATTTGTCCAGCAATTCCATATTCACACCTCGCGCAAAACCCTGATAGGCTTTTGTTGCATCATAATATCTGTCGCACAAAACGGTTTTGCCTGCGGATAAGGCGGGATTTATTATTTTGTTTACATGTTCGGCTCTATCGGCCATATACAGCAGAAGTTCTGTAGAAGGATCCATCCCATTGTTTTCAGGATCAAGCAGAATAGATCTGATCTTCCGCCCTGTAATGGTACCGCCGGGTTCGCGGGTCAATATGCATTTCTTCCCTTTTTTCTCTAAAAATTCCACAGCGTGTCTTATCTGTGTTGTTTTTCCGGACCCTTCGATACCTTCAAATGTGATAAACATCGCTTATGCCTTATTAAACGCTCTTTTTATAAAACAAGGTTATTCACCGGTATAATCTTCTTTATTATGTATGCTGTTATTTGCCGTATAAAAATGACGCTCAAGCAATTTGTGATAGGATGTCCAGTTGCCCCCTGTTTCATCCGAAGCAATATATTCACGTATACCGCTTATCTTTGAATCAATTTCATCGATATAATTAAGCAAAACCGCATCTATCGTTTTGGGAGGCTCAGGAGAACCAAAATCTCTTGTTCCATGATGGCTTACTATCATGTGTCTTAACAACACTGCAAGAGTATCCGGAAATTGACTGATTTTTTTTATTTTCTCATCAAGCATCCCAACTCCTATTACAATATGACTTAACAGCCTGCCTTCATCCGAATAATCAATGCTGAATTTATATACAAATTCCCTGATTTTACCGATATCATGCAGAATCGCGCCGGTTACAAGAAGATCCCGGTCTATTCCTGAATAATGGCCTGCTATTTTATCTGCTAAAAGAGCCATAGAAAGAGTGTGCTCAAGAAGACCGCCTGAATAGGCATGATGCATTTTTTTTGCGGCAGGCGCTTGTTTGAAGTTTTCAACAAACTCAGAATCACTCCAGAATGCATCAAAAAGAGCTTTCAAGTGTTTGTCTTCTATAGAGCCGGAGAGCTTTACCAAACGCTCAAACATGGAATCGATATTTTGCTTTGTTGAAGGAAGAAAATCGGAAAAATCTACTAAATCGGAAGATGTAGCTTCCATATTTTTTATCACAATCTGCAAACTTCCTTTGTATTCCGATATGCTTCCCTTAACATGAACAAAATCACCTGGATTTTTGCCTGCTGAAATTTTATCCACATTATCCCATACAACACCCTTAATCTTTCCTGTCTTGTCTGAAAGAAGGACATTGAGATAATCGCTTCCGTCTTTTTTTTGTGCGATATTTTTTTCAGACAGAACAAAAATATCATTAACAGGATCTCCCGCCCTTATAGATCCGATATATTGTTTTTTCATATTCTTACCCCTATCGATCCATGTTCCATCTTTTAAGTTCTTCAATCATGTTGTAATCCGTCATATCGCATTTTATCGGAGTTATTGATATATAATTATCGGAAAGCGCCGCTCCGTCGGTATCGGGTTTAAATTCCGAATGATTTGTACTGACGCCCTGCCAATAGTACGTACGGTTTCTGGGATCAATTCTTTTTTCAAAATACTCTGAGAAAACACTTAAGTCCTGTTTGCTGATTTTTATTCCTGTAATTTCCCCGGCAGATATATCCGGCAAATTTACATTGAGAAAAGTTCCTGAGGGAAGCCCTTTTTCAAAAACTGTTCTCGCGAGTTTTTCAACAAAAACAGCAGCCTCCTCCAAATGTTTTGGCACATATTCATATATTGAGGCTGCAATAGCGCTTACACCACACAAAGCAGCTTCCTTGGCTGCTGCGACTGTACCCGAATAACAAACATTAATGCCGATATTTGCGCCCGGATTTAATCCGGAAATCACCATATCAGGTTTGCAGCCGAGTATTTCAAGAATGCCCAGCTTGACACAATCTACAGGTGTGCCGTTTACTGCATATCCGGCAAGACCGCCTTCCAGACAGATTCTTTTTGCTCGAAGCGGTTTGTGAAGCGTTATGCTGTGGCTCACAGCGCTTCTCTCGCGTTCCGGCGCTATAACTGTTACGGAATGAGATTTTATAAATATTTTGCATAGAGCCCAGAGGCCCTCGGCATAAATACCATCATCATTGGTAATAAGCACGTTCATTTCAATTATAAACCTGTGTAAGCAGTATTTTAAATCACTTTCCGTTCATAAAAAATGGTCTTTAACGGCCCTTGTCTTTTATCTTAGACCAATTTTAATCTTTTTGAAAGTCACTATTTTTTTAAAAACTGCCTCTTGCTTTTTAATAACCCCTCTTATATTCTGTCCGGCAATATTTGCATAAAACCGGCCAAACTTTCAAGCTCATACTGATTAAATAAATGTGAATGCAATACTGATAATTAGGATTGAATTTATAACTTTCTTGTAATGACGCTTAATCTCATAGTTGATTACAAAAATTTTTTATACATAAAAGACGGATTTGAAATTGTGCTGAAAAACCATAAAGTTCGCTACTCATATATTCTGTCGATTATAATTACTATTCTTTTAATACTCTCTTCCGGCGCTTATGCATCAGGCGCTTTTAAAGACCCCTTTAAAAATGACGCTCCTGATGAACCATGGAATATTAACGCAGATGAAATAAATCATGACCGGAATGCTGATATATATACCGCTTCCGGAAAAGTCATTATATTCAAAAGAGACAAAAAACTTTCAGCTGATTATGTTCGTTTTAACCGGACTACATCGAAGGCATACGCAAAAGGCAATGTAGTTATGACACTGGGTCAGGATGTTATCAGGGGATCGAGCATTGATGTAAATTTAAAGTCTGAAACCGGTATAATTTACGAAGGTAATATTTTTCTAAAGGAAAATAATTACCATATAAGCGGAGATAACATAGAAAAAATAGGCGAAAATACTTATACTGCCGAAGAAGCCACTGTTTCAACCTGTGATAGTGATATACCCGCATGGAAAATAACAGGCAAAAAATTAAAAATAACTTTGGAAGGATACGGTTTCATAAATCACGCTACATTCTGGACAAAAAAATTACCGGTCATATATACTCCCTTTGTTGTCTTTCCCGCAAAAACCAAACGCCAGTCAGGTTTACTTACTCCTGAATTTTCTCAATCCACACGTAAAGGAACAGAGTATATTCAACCTTATTTCTGGGCAATCAATGAAAATACTGACGCAACGTTTTATTTACGCTATATGAGCGATCGTGGTGAGCAAGTAGGATTTGAATACCGTTACGTATTGAGCCCCGAATCAAAGGGAACCATAATGTATGATTTTCTTAATGACAAAAAGGTAGATGACGGCACGTCATCTGGCCAGAAATGGGGATATAGCGGTGACGCATATACGCGCCCGAACTTCGACAGATACTGGTTAAGAATGAAAAACGATCAGGCAATGCCTAACGGCTTTAAAGCAAAACTTGATCTGGATATTGTAAGTGACCAGGACTATCTTAATGAATTCAAAGATGGGCATAATGGTTTCAGCTCGACAAAAAGATATTTTAATCAATACTTTGGCCGTGAGATAGATGATTACGATGACCCTATCAGAATAAACAGGTTGAATTTTTCGAAAAACTGGACTTCTTTTACTTTAAATGCGGAAGCACGCTGGTATGATAATATTGTACTACGCAGATGGAGTGACAACAACAATACATTGCAAAAGCTGCCTTATATAGAATTTAGCGGCATAAAACAGCAATTGTTTGATACTCCTTTTTATGCAGATCTAAATTCCGGATACGACAATTTTTATAGAAAAGACGGCGTAACCGGACAACGTGTAGACTTATATCCCAGATTCTTTTTGCCATACAGATTTAAAAACTATTTTTCATTTGAACCATCATTAGGATTACGGCAGACTACATGGTATGTTGACCAGGGGGATAGTTCAATAAAAAACAAGACATATGACAGAGAAATGTATGACGTTATGCTTGACCTTTCCACAGATTTATTCAGAGTTATTAAAATTGATAAAAGATATGCTGATAGCATCAAGCATTCAATTAAGCCCCAGATTATTTATACATATTTTCCGAATATAGATCAGTCAGGCAAACCAAACTTTGACAACATAGACCGGATTGCGAAAAAAAACCTTATAACTTACTCTCTGACTAACACATTTATCTTAAAATCGCTTCAAGATAAAATCGGGAAGGACGGTGAAAAAAAAGAAAAGACTTCTTACTTATACAATGAGTTTTTAAGAATAAAGCTTGAACAAAGCTACGATATAAATGAAGAGCAAGCGAATCCGGATAATCCGCAAAATTTTGTGCCAAAAAAAAAGCCTTTTTCTCCTGTTTTTGGAGAATTGAAGTTTACCCCTGCAAAATACTTATCTTTGTCAGCAGATGCCAACTGGTCTACATATGACGGTAATTTCATAGAACGAAATGTTTCCGGATCATTATTTGACAACCGTGGAGATTTGATTTCATGGGGCTACAGTTTCCAGAGAGACTATTTGGAATCCATATATTCAAATCTAAATATAAAAATTGTTGAAGGTCTATTATTCAAAGCATATGATGAGCGGGATACCCGAAATAGTAAAAGAATTAGAACTAATCTTGGCTTTCTGTATACTGCCCAGTGCTGGTCGATAGATTTTATGTACACCAATGAGGAGAAGGACAAAAAATATTCTTTCCTGATAAATTTTGCCGGTCTTGGAGGTACACATAGATAGATGTCGGTAATAATAAAGCCCTCATGGTATGTTGTGCATACTAAAAGCAGATTTGAAAATGTAGTTCACGAAGGGTTGATAAAAAAATTTATAGAAGTGTTCCTGCCGAAAGTTCTGGTGAGAAGTCGCAGGGTTGACAGAAAAGCCATGATAAGAGTACCGCTTTTCCCGGGGTATTTATTTGTGAAATCCGACCTAGCACCCCATAGACATATCGAAATTGTCAAAACCGTTGGAGTTGTCCGTATGGTTGGAAACCGCAGCGGTCCGGTGTCGGTTCTCGATGATACTATAGAATCATTAAAAATAATGACGGCTGGAAACGGAAAAGTTTATACTGGAACAAAATATCAAAAAGGAGCCCCGGTACTAGTGATAAAAGGTCCTTTTGAAGGTGTTGTCGGAACTTTTGATAGGCATGGGAAAACAGGGCGTGTGGTTGTCAATATTGAAGCGCTTGGGCAGTTTGCTTCTGTAGAGGTAGATGAAGACGATATAGAAATTTTGACTTAAAATTATATATCATTATATAACTGCTTGACTTATTATAAATATATATTTAAAGTTATAATAATCAAAACTGGTTAAGATTTTTATGGCTTTATAATGGATTTTATGTAATATTCTAAAATCATAGCATATAGTTTCAAGATATTTAAAGGAGGAAATATGAACAAACTGGAGTTGATTTCGGCCATCAAAGATAAAGCAAACATTTCAAAAGCAGAAGCTGCTAAAGTGGTTCAGATTTTTTTTGATTCAATGGCGGATGCTATGGCAAAGGGTGACCGAATTGAAATTCGAGGATTATGTAGTTTTTATGTAAAAAATTATAAAAGTTACGCAGGCAGAAATCCCAAGACAGGCGAAAAAGTAGTTATAAAGCCTAAAAAACTCCCCTTTTTCAAATCGGGTAAAGAGTTGAAGGAACGGGTAGATGTCAAATAGTGCTTGAATTTGAAGCTCTTACTGGTCAAAAAACACCTTCCCGGATTTTAAATACTTTTCTCAGAAAAGGCGCCATCCCTCATGCGCTCCTTTTTTTAGGAATGGAAGGTGTAGGGAAACAGGCTGCTGCAATAAAATTTGCTATGGCATGCAATTGTCTTGAACCTAATACCGAAACAGTATCTTCACGCTCAAATTCAAGCTCAGATAAAGACAGCGCTTTAACTAATATTAAAAATAAAACCCCGTGTGGTGTTTGTCTTTCTTGCAGGAAAATTCTGTCAAAAAGTCACCCTGATATTATAGAGATAAAACCTTCCGGTTCTTACATTAAGATAGCCCAGATTCGTGATCTTTGTAAAATTCTTGCTTTGAAACCTTATGAGGCGAAAATACGCGTGGTTATAATATCGGATGTTCAGACCATGAATGCAGCAGCAGGAAATTCTATTCTAAAAGTGCTTGAAGAACCGCCTGAGAGAACCATTCTGATACTGACAGCTACCGAACAATCGGATATTATTCCAACTATAGCGTCTAGATGCCAGTTTATAAGATTCAGTCCTGTTCCCCAACAAAAGCTTGCTGAAATGCTGGTTGAAACAAAAGGCATATCAGCAGATAGTGCTTATGTATTTGCGTCCATGTCTAATGGCAGCTATACTAAAGCGCTTGATATCGGAAGCGCTGCCGTATTAAATAAAAGAGATTGGATAATAAATGAAACTGAATCGTTATCTTTAAAGGAGACTGGAAATTGCCTTGCATTTGCTGAAAAATTGTCGAAAGATAAAGATGTTTTTTTCGAATTTCTCGATATCGTAAAAATCTGGTACAGAGATATTATCGTTTTTGAGTATCATCCTGAAAATACTATATTTTTTGATCTATTAGATAAAATGCAAAATGCATCAAACCGGCATACAACACCGGATCTTCTTTCCAGATTTGATGAAATCGAATCTGCCCGGCAAAATATTCGGGCAAATGCCAATTTAAGACTTACAGCAGAAACTCTTTTATTGCGGTTTGCAAAAAATAATGATGAATAGCGGTTTTTATTTTGGAGAAAATAGTCCTTTCTGACGGACTTTATATATGAAAGTTGTAGGCATCAGATTCAAGCCTGCCGGAAAAGTATATGACTTTGAATGCGGCGGATTTGTACTTAATATCGGAGACCATGTTATAGTTGAAACCGAACAGGGTTTAAGTTTCGGAACGGTGGCATCCGCTCCTGCACCTTTGGATGTGCCTCCCGACAGGTTGCTTAGCAAAGTAATCCGTCTTACAAATGAAAAAGATTACCAGCAAAAAGAAAAAAATCAGGAAATTGAACAAAAAGCCCATGCTTTTTGTTCAAAATGCATAAAAGAACTTGATCTCAAAATGAACCTCTTCTCAGTTGAATGTTCCTTTGATGCAGGCAAGCTCATTTTTTACTTTACCGCTGAAGGCCGTGTAGATTTCAGACAGCTTGTAAAAATGCTTGTCAAGAACCTTGAACTAAGAATTGAAATGCGCCAGGTTGGAATCCGGAATCAGGCCAAAATGAGCGGTGGAATAGGAAGATGCGGGCGCGAAATCTGCTGCTCACTTTTCATGGATAAATTCGGGCCTGTGTCTATTAAGATGGCAAAAGATCAAAGTCTTTCATTAAATCCAACCAAAATATCCGGCCAGTGCGGCAGGCTCATGTGCTGCCTGACATTTGAACACGGGGTTGCTGATTTCCCTCAGTCTGACACAAGCATCAGTAACGGCAATATTGAAGATGAAGATATTAAAATACTCACCGAAGAAGATTTTGAAAAAGATGCGAAAGAAAGATAGATGAGAAATACATTTTATATTACAACGCCGATTTATTATGTTAATGCCAGACCTCATCTTGGTCATGCCTATACCACGATTATAGCAGATGTTGTATGCAGGTATAATGCTATGCTGGGCAAGGATACTTTCTTGCTTACAGGAACAGATGAACACGGCGATAAAGTCGTGCGTGCGGCGCAGAAGGAGGGGTTAAATCCCAGAGAATATGCTAATAAAATAAGCGGACTTTTTAAAGACCTATGGCCGGAACTTAATATAAACTATAACTATTTCATTCGTACAACCGACTCTTCGCATATAGAAATTGTTAAGAGTGTGCTTCAGAAAATCTATGATTCGGGTGATATATATTTTTCCGAATATGAAGGCTTATACTGTTTCGGGTGCGAACGTTTTTACACAGAACGTGAACTGGTTAACGGCAAATGTCCTGATCATGAAACGGAACCTGAACCGATCAAGGAGTCAAATTATTTTTTTAAAATGAGCAATTATCAGGACTGGCTTATAGACCATATCAGGCAGAATCCTGATTTCATCCGCCCGGAAAGATATAACAATGAAGTGTTATCTTTCTTAAAAGATCCTCTGGAAGATCTTTGTATTTCCCGCCCCAAAACACGTCTTGAATGGGGAATCTCTCTTCCGTTTGATGATAATTATGTAACTTATGTATGGTTTGACGCCCTTCTTAACTATATTACTGCGCTGGGTTATCCCGATGGCGAGCTTTTTATTAAGCATTGGCCGAATGCCCAGCATATTATTGCAAAAGATATTTTAAAACCTCACGGGATATACTGGCCTATAATGCTTAAAGCCGCAGGAATACCCGTATTCAAGCATCTTAATGTTCACGGATACTGGAATGTTGATCAGAGCAAGATGTCAAAAAGCATAGGAAATATTGTAGAACCTCTTTCGCTAAAAAACATATACGGCCTTGATGCTTTCAGGTATTTTCTTTCAAGAGAAATGGTTTTTGGCCTTGATTCCAATTTCAATGAAGAAGCGCTGGTTTTAAGAATAAACTCCGATCTTGCAAATGATATAGGAAATCTGTTTTCAAGGGTAATTACAATGGTTCATAAATATTTCGGAGGAGTCATACCGGCAATAAGTCCCGAAACCGAAGATGAAATGCAAGGCGGCCTTAAAAATGATGCGGCTTTTGCTCTGCAAGAGTACGAAAAAGCTATGGAAAGCTTTTCCTTCCATAAAGCTTTGATTTCGGTCTGGGAATTTATAAATCAGATGAACAAATATGTCGATACTACAGCACCCTGGGAGCTTGCAAAAAAGAAATCCGAGAGGAAGGAACTCGAATTTGTAATATATAACCTGCTTGAGGGATTAAGAATAGTATCCGGACTTATTTATCCGGTTATGCCTGATACCGCAAAAACCATGCAGAGCCATCTGGGGCTAAATCCCGAAAGTTCATTTTATGACTTAAATCATCTTAAATCATGGAATGTTCTTTCAGCCGGCAAAAGCATACCAAAATCAGTTACCCTTTTCCCCAGAATCGATAAGAAAAAAGAGGAACCGGCTACAACCGAAACAAAAGCAGACAAGGGTGTTTTGGAAATAAAACCCGATATAAATATAGAGCTTCTTTCAAAAATTGATTTGAGGGTTGGAACCATAATAAACGCAGAAAAAATCAAAGGCGCAAAAAAAGTTTTAAAACTTGAAATTGATCTTGGCGATACCAGGACCATTGCATCAGGCATTGCATTAAGCTATACCCCGGAAGAACTGATCGGTAAGCAGGTAATAGTAGTTGCAAACTTAAAACCTGCAAAGATAATGGGAATAGTTTCAAACGGAATGCTGCTTGCCGCAGTTGATGAAAACGGCTGCACGGTTGCAACCCT
>DYJH01000055.1:0-4381 GCA_020723255.1 Desulfonema limicola
GGGTCAGCATTATACGGACAGTATCCGGCGCAATTTGTTTGGCTTGCGCAAGAAATTCAATTCCGTTCATTTTTGGCATCTGAAGGTCGGAAACAATAACCGAAAAGGGGCCGCTTTTTTTTATTGCTTCAAGCCCTTCGATAGGGCTCTGCGCGGCAACCAGATTAAATTCTTTCCGCAAATGCCGCTTTATTCCATCCAGGAAATTAATATCATCATCCACAATAAGAATTGCTTCATCCATTGCTTTGTCCTTCATCGTTTACCCCGGCGCCGATTTTTTGCCACTCTGCGATTCGTCCTGTTAAACCGGTTTTGTCCAAATAAGCGTAATCAATCTTTAAAATATCGGTTACGGGCAAATCAGCCCGGTTTCCGCAATGCTGCAGAGCGTTGGCCGCATGCACAATTGCAAGAGGCGCAAAATCTTCTATCACATAATCCGAAGGAGAATGATGAAATGCGACCAGCTCCACAATAACATCCGGCATCCCCCAAAGCCCTATTAAATATGCGCCTACCGCACAATGAGTTGTTCCAAATATCTGCTTTTCCGCTTCGGTCTCCGGTATGTTTTGCTTTTTCGCCATGCCGAGAGCCTTTTTATACTGATCCGGCATATTGGCAGCAAGAACCAGTTTGCCGATATCATGAAGCACGCCGGATATAAAGGTTTCATCTGCAATATATTTGGGGAATTTCTCCATGGCTGACAATTTTTTGGCGATCACTCCAGTTTTAATGCTATGGTTAAGCAGCAATTCAATCTTAAAAGGAAACGAATCATTATGTTCATACTTGGAAAATACGCCCATTATAAGAATAAGCGCTTTAACAGTATCCAGACCAAGAAGGCTGACCGCTTCTTTGGGGTGTGATATGCGTCTTGGAATACCATAAAAAGAGGAATTGACCAGTTGAAGAATTTTTACGGTCATGCCGAGGTCTTTAGCGATTGTTTCTCCGATTTCCTTTATGGAACATTCGGACTTATCAAGAAGCTCAACCACTTTAGCATAAAGACACGGAGCGCTCGGCAGGGAATCCATTCTGGAAATAAGCATTTGCAGTTTATCGTTATGGAGAAGATCACGCAGCGCAATGGATCTGTTTATGGTATTTTTCAGTATATCCGGAACGCATGGTTTTGAAAGATACTGATGGGCCGATTTCACGGATTTTAAAGCCGCTTCTCTATCCGCTTGTCCGGATAGGATAATCCGGATAACCTGTGGGTGCTCCTTTTTCACTCTGCCAAGAAGCTCAGCCCCATCCATCTCACGCATACGCATATCAGAAACCACAACATCAAAGGGCTGCTTCGCCATTAGCGCCAATGCTTCAGAACCGCTTACAGCAAACACCATTTCCCAGTTGTCTTTCATAGGCCTCAGCATACGTTTAAGGCCTTGCAATATCATCTCTTCATCATCTACAAAAAGTATTCTTGTTTTCACTCTACCCATTTCCTAAGTTTCAGATGCATTTCTAAATGGAAGGCATATAATAAAGGTTGTTCCGATTCCTTCTTCAGTATCAAAACTTAAACTGCCACTGTGTTTTTGAACTACTATTGAATGAGAAATAGCCAAACCCTGTCCAGTCCCCTTTCCAACCTCCTTTGTTGTGAAAAACGGATCGAAAATCCGTGATCGGATATTTTTCGGTATTCCGGTTCCCGTATCAGTAATGGTTATTTCAACACAATCTCCTTTTTTACGGGTTAACAGTGAAATAATTCCCTTTTTATCAGGATACTTATTCACAACATCAGAAACAGCATGAGCAGCATTGACTATTATATTTAAAAAAACCTGGTTCAGCTCACCTGCATGACCGAAGACCATAGGAAGATTTGCACCAAAAGCGGTCTCAATGTCCGCTACATATTTCCACTCATTTCGGGATACAGTAATGACATTTTCAAGGGCATGGTTTATGTCAACGTCTGATTTTGCTTCTTCGCCGGGATGGGAAAAATCCTTCATGGAGCGGACAATCTTCGCAACTTGCGCCACACCTTCCTGTGTTTGTTGCATGGCCAACGGAATTTCTTCGGCAAGATAATCCATACCAATTTCTTTTACAGCCTTTTCAGCATGATCAACGATATCATCTGTCCGTTCTCCTTTTTTGACGGCGTCGATTAATTGACGGAAATATCCGACTAACCTTCCAATATCATTGTACGCATCTTTTAGAAAAAGCATGTTGTCCCCGATATACTGAATAGGCGTGTTAATTTCGTGGGCTATCCCGGCTGCCAGTTGTCCTATTGATTCGAGTTTGCTGGCCTGGACAAACTGCAGTTCCATCTGTTTCCTGCTTGTAATATCGGCTCCCATTACTAAAAACCCGGTCTGGTCCGGTTTTTCAAGAAACATCGGATTTAATGTGATTCCCAAAAATCCGGATGTTCCATCTGTTTTTGTAAAGACAACATCATCCACACGTACAGATTTGCGGCTGTTTATACATTGTCTTATTCCGGTATTTATCTCCTTCCATTCCCACAAACAGCCGCATTCGGTAAAGGGCAGTCCTTTGACTTTTTCATATTCGATTCCAAAAATATTTTCTGCCACTTTATTCCATGTTGTAATTAACCCGTTTGAATCCACCCCTATCAAAAATGAAGAAATTGAACGAATTAAAGCTTCATTTTCAGTGCTTAATTTATACAGTGAGTTCTGTGTTTTTTTAAGATCGGTAATATCGCTCACTATGCCTACAAAGCCGGTTACTTGTCCGCTTGCATCCGTATATGTAGCTTTGTTTAAAAGCATGTAATGCCTGCTTCCGTTTTTATCAAGCATCTCTTCTTCAATTTGCAGACATCCGGGATTGTTTAATATCTCCAAATCATGTTTATCATGTTTTTTCGCTTTTTCTTTCGGAATTATGTCAAAGACCGACTTTCCAATTAAATAATCTCTCTTTTCTCCCATGTATTCTTCAAATGCACAGTTACAACCCATACATATTCTATTCGTGTCTTTATAATAAATAGGGTTCGGAATGGCATCGATAAGTTTTTGTAAAAAATCAACTTGGTCTTTTAATTCGTTATTCACGCTATCTATGTGCAAGGTGCGTTCAGCAACAAGCTGCTCGAGTTCTTCACGGTAATGCTGTGATCCGCTTTCAGCTTCTTTGCGGCCGGTAATTTCTTCGTATATGATTATGCTTCCAATAATATTTCCATCCGGATCCCGCATAGGAATCTTATTTATATCCAGCCAGATTTGTTTTCCGTCAGCGCGAATTTGAGATTCTATGATATGGCTTTTAGAATCATTGATATTCATTATGTTTCTGCTACTTGCCATATAAAAATTCGTATCGTTTTTGTTCCTGGCCAAATCTAAATCAGTTTTTCCCACGATATCGGCTTTGTTCTCAATTCCGGCCTCCCGCATAAAATTTTCATTACAACCTAAATAAACACCGTTTTGATCTTTCCAGAAAATACGTTGCGGCATGCTATCAATAACTAATTGCAGCGATTTTATCGTTTTTTCGTAGTTTTCGATATTTTTTCTCAACAAATCAGGATCGCAGGTCATTTTCTCTGGTTCTTTATAAATTGATTTATCGTCCATAAAGCAAATCCTTTTTCGGTTTCGGCAAAATCAAGTAATTCAATATTCATGCCAGAAACTGAGCAATTATTCGATCACCCCCACCCCAACCCTCCCCCCTCAAAGGGTGAGGGTATAATATATTGATATCACATGGGTATTGGTACTACCTGTGTCAAGTGTGTGTAAAGACCAGCATGGATGGGGAGGGGGAATACCTTGAATTGCAATTATAATTTTGAAACGAGCTGCTAATGTGATAGGGCGGCAAAAAAATACCGGGCATATCGTCAAATAAATGACAATATGCCCGGCGTAAGTTTATTAAATTTGATGCATCCGTAAAAAGTCGGAATTTGCCCTCATATGTTCTTTATTTCTTAAGTTCAAATTTTACGGCAACCCCTATATTTCTGATGGAATAAGGTTTTTTTAAATACGGGCCGGCGCCTAAATTTTGAGCTTCCTTAACTCTGTGTGTTTCTGAAAATCCGCTTACGAGAATTGCTTTTTGCACAGTATGTATTTCCAGAATTTTCCGATAAGTATCCAGCCCGTCAATTCCAGGTTCCATAATCATGTCTAAAATCAGCAAATCCGCTTTGTTATCTTTCAGATATTCAACTGCTTTTTCGCCGCTTGAAACGGAATTTACCGAATAACCAAGTTTAGTTAATATTGCAACGGCAATATCACGCTGCTCTTTCACATCATCCACAATCAAAATCGACTCTCCATTTCCCATATAATCTTCAATGAAATTATCAAAGTTGTTTTCTGTGAATGATTCGCGCGTAATC
>DYJH01000055.1:4391-19941 GCA_020723255.1 Desulfonema limicola
TGGTCAACAACAGTTCCCCATACTACCGCCATACCGAGGCCTGTTCCGCTTTTTCCCATTTTCTTTTTTGTGTAAAACGGTTCAAATATTTTTTCGATGTGTTCCTTGGGGATACCAATTCCGTTATCGCTTACCTTTAAAACCACATATTCTCCTTCCTGGACATTATCAAAACTTTTTATCGGCCTGTCTATATATTGATTGTCAGAGGATATCGTAATTGTCCCCCTTTGGGCTATGGCTTCGGCGGCATTTGACAGTAAATTCATTACGGTTTTTGAAAGGTGCACAGGTGAACCCATAACATTGAACAAATCGGGCTTAAGAAAAGTTTTAATTTGAATATCCGGATAGTATGATTTCAATTTTTCACATACAGCGCTATTCAGATAGTCTTTAACAATATCATTCAGGTTTACAATCTCATTTACTACAACACCTCTGCGCGCCAATGTTAAAAGATCCTGAACTATGGCAGCCGCTTTCTCTCCGGATTTTTGAATGGTAACAATCTGTCTTTTCAGCGGGCTTTCTTCTTTAAGATCCAATAGTATCAGCTCAGGATAACTGATAATGGCGCTTAAAATATTGTTGAGATCATGAGCAACGCCTCCGGCCAGTGTGCCGATGGCCTCCATCTTCTCCGAACGCTGTAATTGTGACAATAGTTTTTCTTTTTCCTCAGCCGCCTGCTTGCGAAACGTGATATCTCTATCGAAAGTCAGGATATACTTTTTATTTCCCAGTTCGAGTAAGCCGGAACTGGTTTCTACCGGAAAAAGACTGCCGTCTTTCCGGTAATGTTCAATTTCCTTCTCGATCCAATCGCCTTTTAGCAGTCGTTGAAATATGGCGGGAGTCTCTCCGGCAAAATCCGGAGTAATGATGTCCATTATTCTTAAGTTTAATAGTTCCTCAACCGTATAGCAGTGCATAATCGAGGCAGCCTTATTGGCAGCGACAATTTTGCCGGGATTTTCTCCTTCGGCTTCAAACAAAAAAATAGCTTCGGCAGCATTTTCGAACAACATTCGATAGCGCATCTCGCTCTCCTTAAGCGCCTTTTCGAGAATCTTGCGTTCTTCCATTTCTGCTGTCAGTTGTTTATTTGTTTGCACCAGCTCACGGGTGCTCTCTGCGATTCGGATTTCCAAAGTTTTACGAGTTTCCACAAGTTCACGCTCCACCTGCCACTTGGAACATAGAGCAAGTGCAAATTGGCAAATTTCCTGCTGGGAAAAAGGTTTTTGAACGAAAAGCAGCTTGTGCGCAGGCGGGACGTTCCGAACGATATTTTGGGGAAAAGCATCGGAATATCCTGTAACTATAACAATCTCAATATCCGGATCCAACGCTCTGATCTGCCGGGCTGCCGAAACGCCGTCCATGCCTGGCGGCATTCGAACATCAAGAAAAGCCAAAGCAAAAGGGCGCTTTTCTTCAATAGATTGTTTTACAGCCTTAACAGCCTCATCTCCCTGATTACAGGTTGTAAGATCAAAAGACGCTGTTTTGCTGTCCGGGGCGTTTTCTCGGGAAAGACTTTCCCCTGATGCTTCCATCTCCGGACAAAAGTTTTGACTCAGTTCGTCAAAAGACAACACATGCCTGTATAACTCCAGCGTGTATGGTTCATCGTCTGCTGCAAGTATTCTAAAGATTTGCATATTATGCTCCTCAATAATCTTCTTGAAAAACAATATTCACCGAATAATTGCTGTATCCTATATTAATTGTTTGACATAATAAACATAAAAGTTTAGAAAACCAAATAATTAAAGAAAGCATCAACGGATACCGTGCCGTGAAATTACCTTGGTTTAACCTTTGGTTTTGGGGGCATTATGAAACCGGAAATGCAATCGGAAAATACTTCCGTTCAGCCGAAATCTTCGCTTTCACGCAGGCTTGCAAAAATGCTTGCGCCAAAACACAAGCATTGCACTGCCGCAGAGGCTCATCATGATAGCCAAAACGAGACGGAATTTTTAGCCTGCCTGCTTGATAAATCTTCCCAGCCATTCTTTTTATTATATCCGGACGAGCGGGTAAGCATGTTAAACGAAGCTTATGCAAAGCTTGTCGGCTACAGCAAAGAAGAGCTTTATGAAATCCCCTGGAAGCGCTTCACTCCGCCCGAGTGGCATGAAAAAACTCAGGCAGCAATAGATGATCTGCGCCGCACAGGGCAGCCCGTCCAATATGAAAAGGAATATATACGGAAAGACGGATCACGAATCTTTGTGGAAGTATTTGTTCATATTATTAAAGACAAAGAAGGCCGGCCTGAATATTACTATGCTTTTGCATCAGATATTACGGAACGGAAAATAGCGGAAGATAAAATAAAATATGCGCAAAAGCGTTATTGCAATTTGTTTAAAGAAGCCCCTGTTATGTATGTTATCACCCGCATCAGGGATGGCGTGCCTGTTATCGCTGACTGCAACGCGCTCTTTTTAAGCTCTCTGGGATATACAATTTCTGAAGTGCTGGAACATCCCCTGGCTGACTTTTACACACCGGATTCGCGCGCCGAATTGCTGGAAGGCGGCGGTTATCAGCGCGCACTGTCGAACCGGTTTATAAATGAAGATCGCCGGCTTGTAACGAAAGATGGCCGCATAATTGAAACATTGCTGCGAGCCGTTCCTGAAACCGGCGCTGATGGCTTCGTAACCGGAACGCGGGCCATGTACATCGACGTTACCGCGCAAAAGCAGGCGGAAAGACAATTGCAGGTTCTAATGTTGCGGCAGGAAACTCTCCTCTCGGCAATTCCTGATATTATCATGGAAGTGGATGTCAACAAGGTATATGCATGGGCAAACGAAGCCGGCAAAGAATTTTTCGGCGCAGACGTTATAGGCAAAGAAGCTTCTCTATATTTTTCAGGTGAACAAAACACCTATAATCTGGTAAAACCGCTCTTTAATGGCAATGACGATATAATTTATCTTGAAAGCCGGCAGAAACGCAAAGATGGTGAAATACGATTGTTGGCATGGTGGTGCCGGACGTTAAAAGATGAGCAAGGAAAAGTTAAGGGCGCTCTTTCCACAGCACGTGACATCACTGAGCAAAGGCGGACAGAAACGCAGCTCAGCGGGAAAATGGAGGAGCTGGAGCGCTGGAACCAAGCCGTAATGGGCCGTGAAATGCGCGTTATTGAACTAAAACGCGAGGTAAATGAACTTCTGGCAAAAGATGGGCTGCCGCCGCGTTACACAGATGGCGAGTCAATGTCATTAACGTAAGGAATATTTCTTTAAATCCCCCTTTGTCAAAGGAGGATGTCCGGTAACCGCCAACTGCCAACTGGCAACCGATAACATGAATCACAAAATACAGTCAGAAAATAATTATACAATACCGGAGTCCTCATCGTCCCGCTGGTTCGTTATAGCGGTTGCGTTCATCATATTTCTGCTTATTACTATAAGTATCTTTGGATATTTTGATATAAAACGTCAGTTTTCAGAAGCAAGAGATGCTGTAAAAAAAGAAATATCTGCAGTAGCAGATCTGAAAGTCAGTCAGATTGAGAGCTGGTATAAAGCAAACTTATTGGATGCCGAGGTCATTTCAAACAATCCGATTGTCCGGGAAAAAGCTCTGCAGCTTCTTTCCGGCTCAAAAAATGCCGGCCTTAAGAAGGAACTACTCGAATGGATGAAAAACAGGCAGAAATATCACGAATATATACAAATGGTTCTTTTCGATTCAAAAGGAATGCCGCTGCTGTCGGTTCCGGCAGATTTGGCTGCTTTTGATGAAGCGCACAATAAATATTTTCAGGCGGCTCTGCTGTCCGAAAATATTCTGCCGATAGATTTACATCGTGATCATGATGTCTGGAACTATATCCATCTTAGCATATATATTCCGGTCGGAATCAAGCAGGGTGCTGATAGTACGGCAAAAGGAGCATGGATGATACAGATCGATCCATATCAGCTTTTGTATCCTCTCATTCAAACATGGCCGTCTGCCAGATACAGCGCTGAAACTCTTCTTGTGCGGCGTGAAGGTAATGATATACTGTTTTTAAATGAACTGCGCCACCGCAAAAACACAGCGCTTGAACTGCGCATACCGATTGATCCGAAGCGGCGTCTTCCGGCTGCTATGGCCGTAATAGGGCAAAAAGGCGTTATCGATGGCATTGACTACCGGAATGTGCCGGTGCTTGCAGATTTGAGAAGCATTCCCGGAACAAACTGGTTCATGGTGGCAAAAATTGACCGGAAGGAAGTCTATGCCGCCGTGCGCAAAGGGGCATGGAAAAACGGAGCAATACTCCTTACCCTGCTTCTTGCCTCTTTATCGGGGATAGGTTTTGTATTAAAGCAGCGTAATAACCAGCTTCTTAAGCAGCGGCTTGTTTCCGAACAGGTGCGCCGCTCAGCCGCAGAAGCGCTTAATGAAAGCCGGCGCGAGACCGGTTTTTTTGCAGGTCTTCTTGAAAAATCCTCACAGCCTTTCGCTGCAGGCTATCCGGACGGGCGGATAAAATTCTGCAATGCGGCTTTCGCAAAACTTGTGGGTTACAGCAAAGAGGAGCTTAAGAATATCAACTGGGCGAGTGATCTTACCCCGCCGGAATGGCTTGGGGTTCAACTTGAAAAAATGAAGGGGCTTAGCAACACAAATCGGTCGCTTCGGTATGAAAAAGAATACATCAGAAAGGACGGCTCGCGGGTTCCGATAGAAGTTTATATAAACTTTATTAAAGATGAAAAAGAGACGCCGGGTTACTACTATGCTTTTATTAACGATACCACAGAGCGGAAACTTGCGGATAAGGCCTTGCGGGAAAGTGAAGAACGGCTTAAATTAGCCCTTATGGCGGCTAATCAGGGAATATATGATCTTAATATAGAAACCGGCGAGGCCGAAACCAGCCCTGAATATGCGACGATGCTTGGCTACGATCCTGCTGATTTTGTGGAAACAAACACAAAATGGATAGAGCGTCTCCATCCGGATGATCGCGAGCGCGTTTCCGGCACATACAAAGCTTATATTCATGGTAACCTTCCGGTTTATCAGGTGGAATTCCGGCAGCATATAAAATCGGGCGATTGGAAATGGATTCTTTCTCTGGGAAAGATTATTGAATACAGCGCTGAAGGCCGGCCGCTGCGCATGCTGGGAACACATACCGATATCACAGATCGCAAACTTGCAGAAGAGCGGATGCTCGCCGACAGCAATGAAATCCGCCTGCTGCTGGAAGAAGCCGAAAAATCGCGCCGGGTGCTCTTAAGTGTTATTGAGGACCAGAAACAGGCGCAAAAGCAAATCCAGAAGCTTAACGCAGAACTGGAGCAGCGAGTGCAGGAGCGCACAGCCAGATTTGAAGCTGCTAACAGGGAGCTTGAGGCATTCAGCTATTCCGTTTCTCACGATTTAAGGTCTCCGCTGCAGCACATAACAGGCTTTGCAGAACTGCTTTATAAACATGCAGCCGGATCTCTTGACGAAAAGAACATGCACTATCTGAAAATTATCAGGGAATCGACAGTCAGGATGGGAACGCTGATTGATGATCTTCTTTCATTTTCGCGTATGGGCCGCAGCGAAATGATGAAAAAGAACATTAGCCTTGACGCTATTGTCAGGGAAGTAATAAATGATATTAAGATGGAGATAAAAGAAAGAAATATCGAATGGAAAATCTGCCCGCTTCCGGAAGTTTCCGGAGATCCTGCTATGTTAAAGCTTGTATATGTAAATCTTATATCCAATGCTTTAAAATTTACAAAAGAGCAAAGCAAGGCTGATATTGAGATCGGGAGCATGTCCGGCGATAAAGATGAAATATGCCTTTATGTGAAGGACAACGGCGCGGGTTTTGATATGAAATATGTAGATAAACTATTCGGACTTTTCCAGCGCCTTCACCGTGCTGAAGAATTTGGAGGCACCGGACTGGGTCTTGCAAATATCCGCAGAATTATAAACCGTCACGGAGGAAAAACATGGGCGGAAGGTTCTGTAAACGAAGGCGCTACATTTTATTTTACTTTGCCGGAGAGATAGGAGAATCTATGAACATCGCTCTAAAGAGAATTCTGTTGGTAGAAGACAATATAAATGATATAGAACTGACCATGGAGGCTCTTGCGGAAAATAATATTGCAAACGCGGTTGATGTGGCGCGTGACGGGGAGGAAGCTCTTGAATACCTCCAATACGAAGGGAAATTTTCATCTCGTCCTGAAGGCAATCCAGTGGTTATTCTGATGGATATTAAGCTTCCCAAAAAAAACGGGATTGAAGTGCTTAAAGTGATCAGGAGCAACTTTAAGTTAAGATTAATACCTGTGGTTATTTTTACATCATCCCGCGAGGAAAATGATCTGATAGCAGGCTATAACCTTGGAGCTAATGCCTACGTTGTAAAACCTATTGATTTCAACGAATTTGTAAAGGCAGTCAGGACGCTCGGGTTATTCTGGGCGATCATCAACGAACCTCCGCCGGATTTGTGAGGCATGAAGATCAGCAGGAGATCGGATCTTAATATATATTTCGACAAATACAAGAGGCAGTGCATTGGAAAATATAATCACCGAAATATCAAACTGTAAAGCCGGACGCATAATGGTAGTTGATGACGAGCCCGATGTAATCAGCCCTCTTTGCGAAATGCTCACCGATGAAGGTTACGAAACGGCAGGTTTTTGTAAAGGTTCTGAAGCGATAGAAACTTTGACGAAACAGGAATTCGATCTGCTTATCACCGATTTGATAATGCCGGACATGGATGGAATAGATGTTCTCCGCGCCGGACTTGAAATCGATCCTAATCTTGTAGGCATTATAATGACAGGACATGCAACGGTGCAAACTGCCATAGAAGCAATGAAGGCGGGCGCCATAGATTATATTCTGAAACCTTTCAAAATGGAGAATCTTCTGCCTGTTCTTTCCCGCGCCATGCAAATACGCAGCCTGAGGGCTGAAAACTTGCAGTTGCGCGAAACGCTTGCTATCCATGAACTTGGAAAAGCAATTGCTTTTTCTTCCGATTTAAATTCAATAATGAATATGGTGGCTGATGCGGCTCTTTTGCAGTGCAAGGCTGATGAGGTATCCATCATGCTGCCCACTGCAGACGGCAAAAATCTTTATATTGCTGCTGCGAGCGGCAGCGAGCGGGCGGAAAATATCGGGATACATATACCAATTGAACAGGGCATTGCCGGCTGGGTTGCGCGCAATCATGAACCCGTCGTCCTGCAGGGTGAAGTTAATGATCCGCGCATGGCTCCCATAAAACCCCGCAGCGAAATCCACACCGCTGTCTCCATGCCGATGATGTCGAGCGGAAAAATAGTTGGCGTGCTGAATGTAAATATAACAAAAAATTACCGGCATTTTACGATGGGACAGCTTAAAGCGCTTGGTATTCTTGTGAGCATCGTTTCACCGATTCTTGAAAAAACACAACTGTATATCCAGCTTATAAAAAGCGTTGAAGATACTGTCCGAGCAATGGCCATGATAGTTGAAAAACGGGATATGTACACCGCTGGTCATCAGGAGAGAGTTGCTAATCTGGCAGTAAATATCGCAAACGATATGAAACTTAGCGAAAAGCAGGTAAATGGACTAAGATTGGCCGGCATTATCCATGATATCGGCAAACTTAATGTGCCGTCCGAAATTCTTACCAAACCTACAGCACTGAACCGCATTGAATTGGAACTTGTGAAAATGCACGCCGAAGCCGGTTATAACATTCTGGAAACTATAGATTTTCCTTATCCGGTTGCACAGATTGTCTATCAGCACCACGAAAGAATGAACGGCTCAGGCTATCCCAGAGCCCTTAAAGGAAATGAAATACTAATTGAGTCGCGTATTCTCGCTGTGGCGGATGTGGTAGAAGCTATTTCATCTCACAGGCCTTACCGACCGGCGCAGGGAATCGATAAGGCGCTAAAAGAAATATCAGATAATAAATGCATTCTCTATGATCCGACAGTTGCAGAAGCCTGCCTGAGGCTTTTTAATGAAAAGGGATTTAAGTTATGAAATTATTCTTAAAAGATTCCATAGGTAAAAGAATATATGCGTTTATAGGCACAACTATAGCGGCTTTCGTCCTTCTTTTTGTGTTTTCGGCATTATTAATGGTGTTATATAATGTCATGGGGATAATAACAAGCGCCGAACATAAAACAGCGCTTGAGTATAGTGAAGGAATTTCTTTGTTTCGGGAATATTTAATGAAACAAGATAGCTCTTCCGATCAAAAGGATATTACTACAAAGTTATCATATGATGCCTTTGTAACACATCTCAACTACTCTATAGACGGAAGGAGGGCTATTTTTGATTTAGCAGAATCAAGAAACGTATCTCAGGATGATCTTGCCGGAAGGTTTTCTATGCCCTTTGGAGCAATAAACAGCTTTCATGTAAAAGTTTTAAAATATATGATGGGTATCATTCCTCAAACCCGGCTGACAAATCATATGAGAAATTCCGCAAAAGAGAGCATCAATAATATGAAGAAAATTCTAGTTCTTGCGGATCAATATCATAAAGCAGATAGACTTGGTATGAGTCAGTTATGGTTAATGCAGCAAATCTTTGAACTTGATAATAAAATTAAAAAAAGTATTGATGAATACTCTATTTATAACGGCGAACTTTCGATGTTGATAATCAAGTCTGCTTTATGGGGAATTTCAATATTGGCGGGTATCCTGATTGTAATAAATACTTTTATCGGAATCAAAATAGTTCATTCCATAACAAATCCTCTTGCTGTATTGACCGGAAGCGCAAAAAAAATTGCCGGCGGTGATTTTTCGCAGGAAGATATTGCTGTAAAATCGCATGATGAATTAGGCACCCTTACGCTTGCTTTCAATAATATGGCCTGTGCATTAAAAGACAATAAGCGCAGGGAACAGGAACGGAACTGGCTAAAAACCGGCAAGGCTGAGCTGGGCGAACGGATGCGCGGTGAACAGGAGCTTTCCATATTAGCGCGAAAAATTATCGAATATCTTTGCGGCCGGATAGATGCAAAAATCGGAGCGCTCTATCTGGTTCGGGACAAAAACATGCTTCAGTTTGCCGGCGGCTATGCTTATAAAAAGAGAGAGGATATTCCCGATCAGTTTAAATTCGGCGAAGGTCTGGTCGGACAAGCTGCGATGGAAAAGAAAAGCATTATTATAAACAATGTTCCGGAAGATTATATAAAAATCAATTCCGGCCTGGGTGAATCCGCTCCCCGCAACATCTTGGTCACACCATTCTTCTATGAAGATGAGCTCAAAGGGGTAATTGAGATAGGTTCATTTCAGGAATTTACAGATACCCATAAGGATTTTCTTGATCAGGCGGGCGAAGGAATTGCTATTTCCATCTATGCCTGCGAGTCTTTTATCCGCACCCGTAAGCTGCTGGAAGAGACACAGATACAGGCGGAAGAACTGCGGGCTCAGCAGGAGGAACTCCAGCAGACGAATCAGGAACTTGAGGAACAGACGCTGTCTTTAACTCAGTCTGAAGAAAAGTTGAAGGATCAGAAGAAAAATTTGCAAAAGATGAATTCCGAGCTGGAAGTAGCAAAGAGGATAATCGAGGAAAAGGCACGGGATCTCGAGCTGGTGAGTAAATATAAATCTGACTTTCTTACAAACATGTCGCACGAGCTCAGAACGCCGCTGAACAGCATCCTTATTCTCTCCAAGCTGCTTTCAGAAAACAAGAAAGAGAACCTTAATCAAAAAGATATTGAATTTGCTAAAACTATTCATGGTGCCGGAACAGACCTCTTAAAACTGATCAATGAAGCATTAGACCTTGCCAAGGTAGAAGCCGGAAAGATGGAATGCATTTTTGAAGATGTGGATATAGCGGATTTAAGCAACACCTTAAACCGCTACTTTATGGCGATAGCTGAGGAAAAAGGGCTGACTTTTACAATAAAACAGGAACAAGGGCTGCCTTCCGGTTTTATTTCCGACAGACAAAAAATTGAGCAGATTGTAAAAAACCTTCTTTCCAATTCTTTCAAGTTTACCGAACGGGGTGCAGTCACTCTTGAAATTTTTCGTCCAGGCAATGCTGTTGATCTTTCACAAAAGGGGCTTGTAAATCAAAATACCATAGCATTTTCTGTTTCAGATACAGGAATAGGAATTCCGGAAGATAAAATGCAATCGATTTTTGAAGCATTTCAGCAGGCAGACGGAACAACATCCAGAAAATACGGAGGAACAGGTCTGGGGCTCACAATTTCAAGAAAATTCGCAAAGATGCTTGGAGGAGAAATCGGGCTTGAAAGCACAGAAGGCAAGGGCACTGTCTTCACGCTATATCTTCCCGAAAAACCTTTGCAAGAAGAAATCAGGACAGGACCCAAGGAATCGCATATTACGCCATTTGCAAAAAAATCAGATGAAACAGGTCAAGCTGCCAAGTCAGACAAATCAGGTGCCCATCAAAAAACTGAAATTGTGCAATCAGAGCTGGAATCTATACGGGATGACAGGAAAACCATTACTCCTGAAGACAAATCAATTTTGATAATCGAAGATGATTCAAATTTTGCGAGAGTTTTGCTCGATCTTGCCCGTGAAAGAGGGTTTAAGGGTCTGATCGCCGGTTCCGGAGAAACAGGTCTGCATTTCGCGGATTATCATAAACCGGATGCTGTTATTTTAGATATCGGCTTGCCGGGGATGGACGGGCTGAGCCTTATGGAAAGATTGAAAGAAAACGCAGCAACCCGCCATATCCCTGTTCATTTCATCTCTGCTTCTGATGATAAAAGCTATATTGCCATGAAAATGGGGGCAATCGGATATCTTACCAAACCGGTGACTATAGAAGACATTGATTCGGCCTTTAAAAAGATAGAAAATATAATTATAAAGAAAGTGAGACGTCTTCTGCTTGTGGAAGATAATGACATGGAGCGGAATAATATTGTTGAGTTGCTTGATGGGAAAGATATTCAGATAGAAACTGCCTGTAGAGGAGATGAAGCCTATGAGCTTTTGGCGACCGGCACATTCGACTGTGTGATACTTGATCACGATCTGGAGGATATGTCCGGACCCGATCTTATAAAAAAGATCAGAAGCGAAAAAAGCATAAGTAAAATTCCGGTTATTATCTATACCGGCAAAGAATTCTCACGGGAAGATGAGACTGTTTTGCAAAGGCAGGCCGGAACCGTTATTATTAAAGGTGCGAAGTCCTATGAAAGACTCCTTGATGAAACGACTCTGTTTTTGCATCGTGTGGAGAAAGATCTTCCCGAGCAAAAACAAAAGATGATCCGCATGGTCCATGATAAAGAAACAGTGTTTAACAATAAAAAAGTTCTTATTGTTGATGACGATATGCGAAATGTTTTTGCCGTATCAAACATTATTGAGGAAAAGGGCATGGAAGTCATTGTAGGCAAAAATGGCAGGGAAGGCTTGGAACGTTTGAATGACAATCCGGATACCGACCTTGTTTTGATGGACATTATGATGCCTGAAATGGACGGATATGAAGCAATGAAAGAAATCAGGAAGCAAAAGAGGTTTACAGATCTTCCTATTATTGCACTCACTGCCAAGGCCATGACCGGCGAAAGGAATAAATGCATAGAAGCCGGAGCCAGCGACTATCTGGCAAAGCCGTTTGATATTGAAAAAATGCTCTCCCTAATGCGGGTGTGGCTGTATCAAAAATGACGGCTTCGTAAAAACTCCCTCTGCTGCGTTGCGCTTCATCTTTCGTCATTGCAGCGTACGAATAAGTACGCTGCATTCCTTAAAATTTGCGCGCCTTGCATATGAAGCTTTTACGAAGCCGTCTAAATCATGATTTTTACGAAGGTATCAGAAATGAAAAATTCGGCAAGTGAAAATATTGAGGTAAAACTTCTTTTGGAAGCTATATATCTGAAATATGGCTATGATTTCAGAAATTACGCAATGGCTTCCATAAAACGGCGGTTATTTCACAGGCTTTTGGCATCAGAACTTAAAAGTCTTTCTGAGATGCAGCATAAACTTCTTTACGATTCAGCTTTTTTTGAAACCATATTATTAGATTTTTCTATAAATGTAACAGAAATGTTTCGTGATCCTTCTTTTTACCTGGCGCTAAGAAAAGAGGTGATACCCGTTTTAAAGACATATCCGTTTATAAAAGTATGGAATGCCGGATGCTCATCCGGTGAAGAGGTTTACTCTATGGCAATTCTCCTAAACGAAGAGTCTCTATACGCAAGAACGCAGATTTACGCAACCGATTATAATGAGTTTATACTCAATAAAGCAAGAGATGGTATATTTCCAATTGACTGTATGAAAAAATATACTTCCAACTATATTAAAGCAGGCGGCAAAAAATCGTTTTCCGATTACTACACAGCAAAATATGATTCGGCAATAATGGAAAAGAGCCTTAAAGCAAAAGTGGTATTTGCCGACCACAATCTGGTGACGGATCGGGTATTTGGTGAAATGAATTTGATCATGTGCAGGAATGTTCTTATCTATTTTGACAAGAAATTGCAGAATCGCGTATTAAAGCTTTTTCACGAAAGCCTTTGTCACGGAGGATTTCTTTGTTTGGGTTCAAAAGAGAGCCTCAGGTTTTCAGAGTGTGCAGATGATTTCGAAAATGTGGTAAAAGGTGAAGTCATCTACAAAAAAAAGCATAAATAATTGACATATGCTCAAACCCGAATGTATAAATAAATACGAGACCGTTGTTATTGGGGCTTCAACCGGAGGAATTGATGCTCTTCGCACCATTTTTTCCTTTTTACCGGCTGATTTTAAACAGGCAATAATTGTTGTTTTGCATTTATCCCCGCAGTCAAGAGCTTTACCTCAGGTTTTAAACCGCCAGTGTCGCATGGTAATAAAAGAAGCCGAAGAAAAGGAAGAAATCAGGGGCGGAGTGATTTATATTGCTCCGGCCAACTATCATTTGATGGTTGAGGAAGACAAGACATTTTCTTTGTCTTTGGAAGGGCCGGTTAACTACGCAAGGCCCTCAATTGATGTGTTGTTTGAAACTGCTGCTGATGTTTACGGAGAAAATCTTATCGGAATAATTCTCACCGGAGGCAATAAGGACGGCAGCCAGGGTGTTAAAAAGATAAAGAAGGGCGGAGGGCTTGCCATCGTTCAGGACCCTTCCACCGCCAATGTCGATTCAATGCCCAGAGCTGCGATAGCGGCTTCAGAAGTTGACCATATTTTAAGCCTCGATAAAATAGGCTTGCTTCTTGCAGATAGGCTGCCAGCGCCAGACTGAGATAAAATTAAAACGGAAATCTATCATGACAGGCAAAGAAAAAATCGACATACTTATTGTAGATGACCGGCTGGAAAATTTAATAGCTCTGGAGGGGCTGCTTGATAATACCGAATTAAACATTGTAAAGGCGTCTTCAGGCAATGAAGCGCTTGGCCTGGTTTTGGAATATGACTTTGCTATTGTCCTCCTTGACGTACAAATGCCTGAAATGGATGGTTACGAAACTGCAAAACTTATGCGGGGAATCAGAAGAAGCAAGAACGTTCCTATAATTTTTTTGACTGCAATAAGCAGTGAACAAAAGCATTTATTGCGTGGTTATGAGGCTGGCGCGGTCGATTTTTTATTCAAGCCGATAGAACCGAACATTCTGATGAGCAAAGTAAAGATTTTTCTTGAGCTATATAATCAAAAAAGATTGATTAATGAGCAGGCGCTCGAACTTAAACAAAAGATTGACGAATTGCTTCTTGTAAAAAAAGAACTGGAGAAGACAAACAGCATATTGCAGGATCTTTCTTCAATAGACGGATTAACAGGAATTCCCAATCGCCGTTGTTTTGATGAATTTGTTGACCGGGAATGGAAAATAGCTGTTCGAAAGAGTGCGCCATTGTCTATTATTATGATAGATATAGACCATTTTAAGGCTTATAATGACAATTATGGCCATCAGGCAGGCGATGAATGCTTAAAACAGATAGGAAAAGTTTTAAAAGAATCTGTTACAAGACCTGAAGATCTTGTTGCACGCTACGGCGGTGAAGAGTTTATTGCCGTGTTGGCTGATACGGATATAAATGGGGCAATGATAGTGGCCGAAAGGATAAGGTCTAAAGTAAAGGCTTTGAATATGCCGCATGAAACTTCTTCTATAGCAAAAATTGTTACTGTAAGCATGGGTATTGCCGGGGGGGTCCCAAACCGGGATTCGTTATCTGGTTCATTTATAACAATGGCTGATAAAGCTCTATATCAGGCAAAAAGAAATGGACGTAATCAAATCAGACTCTTTGCTGAAACGGAAGAAAAATTGGAGAATAAATCGTGACATTCTGGAGTGTAAGAGAATCGCTAAGTCAGGCTAATAAATTGAGACGCTCGTATTATGAATTACTGAGAGATGAGCTTGATCAGTTCTTGCTTCAATATGCGCTTGTTGATTCTTATAATAATTTTCTAAGCAAAAATATAGAATATCCTTTTGTTGAAAAACGCGAACTAAAGCCGCGTGCCCGAATAACCGATATAGAGCATGAATCTCAGAATACATTTCTGATAATATTTATTGAAGACTCAATTTCTGCTGACCACAAAAAATATATCAGATTCTATGACATAAATAAAACAACCAAGGAAAATATAATAAAGTCAAAAACCCTCCCTCTTTCATGTCAGTTTGACAGAAGCCAAAAACTTTTTGATTCGGCCCGTTTCTTTGATTTTGTGCGGATACTGCTTCCTGTAGATTATGCTCTTATTGTTCAAAGGGATCCTTCAAGCAGAACAAACGACAAATATGTGCTGTCGCATTTTCATGTCCGCATAGACTGGCCTGTAGTTGAGGCAGCCGAAAGTCTTGCAGTAAACCTTCGTTATATTTCAAAGGAGATATATGAAAAAGGAGATAAATACGCAGAGGATATCCAAAAAAAATTTTTTGAATATTACGGTCTTCCCGTAATGGCAGGAGGCAGAAGAACTGCTGCAATAGTTGCTGCCCAGTATTTTAAAAGAATTCCATGCATTACGACTGTTTATGTCGGAAGCAGCGGATCAAGGGCTTTAACCCGGATTTCTGAACGCGGAGTCTCAAAGGCTATATTGATGAAATTTACTGAGGATGAAATCAACCAGATTGCTGTATCAAACAGTTTTTCATATAATGCCTTCAGAAAAAATTATGTTATTGCCAGAGAGAGAAAGGATAATATCTGTATATTCCAGGCAAATTATTCTTTTACAAACCATGCAAGACCACCGGATGATGGAAAATTAAGAGAGTTAAGACCGGATCTTTACTGGCAAGCCGTTGAAAGCCAGCATATTCTTCCAAAACCAAGAGTATGGAAATACCCTCCCCTTCCCTGTAATATCATTTATTCCTGACAGCTTCGTAAAAACTCCCTCTGCTGCGTTGCGTTTCATCTTTCGTAATTGCAGCGTGCGGATAAGTACGCTTGCGCACCTTGCATATGAAGCTTTTACGAAGCCGTCCAACTCATAAGTTTCTATAATATAATAC
>DYJH01000055.1:19951-21856 GCA_020723255.1 Desulfonema limicola
AATGTAATCACTGTTTTTACGATTTTACATGATAATCAGATAGATATGTTTTGGCATGATTATAGCTGGCGTTATAGAAGGTCGAGAGCATGAATATTTAATAAAAACTTAAGGAGGAAAAAATGAAAAAGTATTTTTTATTGGCAAGTATTGTTATTTTAATTATGGCGGCATATGTATCATCGGCTAGTGCGGAAGAAGTTAATGAGGCTGACAAGGTAACAGGAAGCGCTTCGGTTGGAGTTTTTAACAGGTACATCTTCAGAGGCTATGAGTTAAGCAGGGATAGCGTTATCATTCAGCCTGCGTTGACGGCTTCCTACAAGGGATTTTCCGCCTCAATGTGGGGAAATATCGATACTGATGAAAATCCGACTCAGTCTTTCGTTCCTGACACAGAAGATCAGAAAAGCTTCAACGAAACAGACCTCACACTGAGTTATACTTATGCAATAGATAAACTCGCACTAACAGGCGGATATATCTTCTATAGTACGCGATATACGAATGAGACTGAGGAAGTATTTGTTTCGGCCACCTATGATATTCTTTTAAAGCCGACGCTGGCTATATACCGGGATATCACTGAATATACAGGGACATATATAAATTTTTCTGTAGCGCACTCTCTTCCGGTTTATAAGGAAATTACTCTAGATCTGGGAGCTTCGGCCGGATATTTTGCAGGCAGTTCCAATTACTGGAAAACTTACGAAAGATCGACCGGCACATATACCGGGGATAAATACAGCGCATTTCATGACGGAATGATCAAGGCCGGGTTTGCTATTCCTGTTGCCAAAAATGCTGTGATACAGCCCTTAGTACAGTATTGGTTTCCACTTTCAGACAAAGCTAAAAGGACTGTTGACGGCAATTCCTACAACTTTAACGGAAAACTTGATGACACTTTTGTCTGCGGGTTGAATGCCACGGTAACATTTTGAGAAAAATTATGAAGAGGTTATATATGAAAAAGCTAATGATACTATTCATATTAGTATGTATGTTGTGCATCTCATTCTCGGACATGCTCCTTGCAGAGGACAAAACTGAAGATAAGGCGGTCATATCCCAATCTGCACCTGCGGTTCAAACTCCTGCACCGGCACCCGAGGCAAAGCCCTATCCATCCGGTACAAACACGGGCGGCGCTGCTGATGTAATCGGCGCAACAGCAGGCGCTCCAACAGCAGATGACATGAAAAATCTCGGTACCGGCGAACCTCTTGCAGTAAAATTAGCTGATGTAATAGGCCATAACCTGGTAGCGATCAATATGGTATGGATGCTTTTCTGCGGTTTTCTCGTAATGTTTATGCAAGCAGGCTTTGCCCGTGCAGAAACAGGATTTACAAGAGCTAAAAATGCAGGTCATACTATGGCAATGAATTTTATGGTTTATGGAATTGGCATGCTCGGATACTGGATTTGCGGCTTTGCAATACAGATGGGAGGTGTAGGAGGAGTTGCATCTCTTGGTGGAGGAACGGTTCTTAATGGAGAATTTGTTATCACCTGAATCTTGCACGTAGGTTTGAAAATAGAAAAGAAACCATCTGGGCAACCCGTTATATATAGGTTTGGCAAGAACCAAAAAAATAACGGGAGGTACCCAGATGGTAAATAAGCGGAAAAATAATATCAGGAAAAAGAGTTCTGGTAAAGGATTTAATAGAAAACGGCAAAGAGCCAGAAAAATCAATGCTTCAACGGATTATGAAACCTGTACTGAGCATTTGAGTCCGTTTGGAGGGTTGTTAGCTTTAATAAAGTTTTTTGATTTATTCAAGTTCAAAGAGATTTTTAACTCGGCATATATATAGCGCCTCATCGAGAACCCAAGATGTGGCATTATGCGATGGTTGCAGGGGTAGTGATGCTGCTTTTTATAGGATTTAATCG
>DYJH01000056.1:0-13878 GCA_020723255.1 Desulfonema limicola
AACGAATGAGAATTTTAAAGTATTTTAGATTATTACTTTGTTCGTTATCTTTTTTGCTTTTTTGTGGCGTTACTGTCCAGGCTAAGGATATATTGGAGGAAGATGCGGATGGCTCGGTACACCAGCACCCTGTGGCTATACAATGGGGCTACAATACTCCCGGCTGGAAGGTTGCCAAGTGGGCGCCTACGAGTGTGACGTGGGTGCCCCGGCAGGTATGGATCATCGAGCAAATTCCCAAGGATCCCTATTATAACTAAAGTAACATCTGAAGGAAGAACGATTATGAAGCTGGAAGATGGAAACGGTAGAACAATAATGCAAGTAAAAACGCTGAAACGTGATGGCAAGCGGCTCTTATTCCGGGGTATGGCAATGGGCGGCACGCCCATGACGGTTTTTGTGAGACCCGATGAGTTGTGGAGCATATTCGATCTGCTCTCCTGGAATGTTGTCAAATACTTGCCCGTTATCCTTTGGACAGGATTTAGGCTGAGTAGTAAAAAGAAAGATAAGTAATCAAATGTTTAGAACGTAGAGGAGGGAAAAATGAAACAAAATAGAATGTTAAAGTATTTTGGATTGTCATTGTGTTCGTTGTTTATTCTGCTTTTGTATGGTGGTGTTGTTCAGGCTATGGATTTGCCAAAGGTGATCGACAAGACAAACTGCAGTAAATACAAAGACCTGCTCATTCCGGCCCTCTACCGGGCGGTGGAAAGAGGTGACTTCATTCTCCCGACTGGGAATTTGCCCTTTTCCTACAAACACGATCCACGCTTTCTCGCCGGGGGCAAAAAAAACGCCGGCAAATTCGACGTCAACCAGTCAGGGGATTTGATTGAAAAAAACACGGGCAAGATTCCCAAATACAATATTTATGGATACCCCTTTCCCCAAATTGACCTCAATGATCCCAATGTCGCGGCCAAGATTATGTGGAACTACCAGTTTCAGAAATATCGTATCATGAGTTATGATAAAGTCCAAGGTGGTATGGCCTGGATAAACGAAGCTGGAGTAGAGCGCGGGCTAGGTGGTGGTCCCGGGACCAGGCTTTATTTTCAGGGCCGCGAGCCAGGTCAGGAACTGAAAAACCCCGAGAATTACCTGTCTATGGCAATTGATACTATTCTGTCACCAATGAGCATGAAGGGGACTAACTCGATGGCTTACGACTATTTCGACGAAAGGGATATTACTGTGTTCGCCTATGTGCCCGTTATAAGGAGGGTGCGGCAAACAGGAGGAGCGACGCGGTCGGACCCATACATGGGATCGGATACATGGATGGATATGGAGTATATGTGGGGTGGTAAGAATCGTGCGATGAAATGGCGGCTGCTTGAAGAAAAAACGATCCTTGTTCCTTTTACCAGCCTCAAAAAGGATATATTGGAGGAAGATGCGAATGGCTCGGTACACCAGCACCCTGTGGCTATAAAATGGGGCTACAATACCCCCGGTTGGGAGGGTGCCAAGTGGGCGCCTACAAGTGTGACGTGGGTGCCCCGGCAGGTATGGATCATCGAGCAAATTCCCAAAGATCCCTATTATAACTGGGGAGTGCACACCAATTATGTAGATAAGGATACCTATGTGATCTGGTTCAAGGAAGTATACGAAAAGGCTGGCGACTTCCGTACGTGGGCCTTGTATTATCTGCATTTTGGCGAAGCCCCGAGCGGGCACAATACCGTCGGGGATTACGACTGCACGCAGGCGATTGACGAAAAGGCGCGCCATTCCACCATTGTCTTTCGTGAACTGTATCCAAACGCTAAGTTATTTCTCCCCGCATCTATAGTATCGCTGGATAATTTCTCCATGAATAGTTTCATAGGGTCATCTAAATAAAAGAAAATAGGATGAAAGGCACTTGGTGATATCCAAGAATTCGAAAGACTTTATATAACATGGACCCATTTTGGGTGTCTTTGGAATCTCTAAGGCTTGTAGGAAGACGGACATTTTGCTATGGAACCATGCGTTGAACGCGGTCATATGAGTATGTATCAAAATGTTGATGAAGGAGGGATTTATGGTTGGATCACCAATAAAGGTGAAAGCGGTAAACTGTTCGGGGTGCCTTCGGTGTGCTTTGGCGTGTTCGTTTTACAACACCAAAGAAAGGGTTTTTAGTTTTGCCGAATCCCAGATCGTTGTCAGGCCGGACGAAAATGATGCCTGGTTCAATATAGAATTCCGGGAAGATTGCATAGCTTGTGGCATTTGCGTGGATCATTGCGATTTTGGTGCTTTAACCTGGGAGTGATCGTATATAAAGGAGAGTTTTATGGGAAAATTGGGTGGCTATGCGGGAAAAATTTTGAAAGTAGATTTGGAACAAAAGAAAATCTATAAAGAACCGCTTTCCGATAATATGATTTCGCGCTTTATCGGGGGTCTCGGTATCAATTTTAAGTTAGCCTACGACAATGTCCAGCCCATGGAAGATGCCCTGGGACCGGGAAATGTTCTTCTCTTTGGCGCCGGTCCCTTTGTCGGCACTTTGATTCAGGGCGCCTGCAAGACTACGGTTGTCGCCAAGACTCCTGTTTCGGGGTTCCTTGGAATTACCAGCACCGGACACTTAGGGATGTTGAAGTTCACCGGTTATGACAATTTAATGGTCACCGGCAAGGCAGATCGTCCGGTTTACCTGAAGATAGATGACGATGTGGAGATTTGCGATGCCGGTGACCTCTGGGGTAAAGACACCTGGGAGACTACTGAAGCCCTCTGGCAGAAGCTGGGCAAGCAGTATGTAGTGGCCTGTATCGGGCCCGGTGGGGAAAATCTTGCTGTCCAGGCCAGCATAATAGTAAACAAATATTCAGCATATGCTCAATCGGGAATGGGAGCGGTGATGGGGTCGAAGAATCTCAAGGCCATCGCTATTTCCGGATCTAAGTCCATCAACGTGGCTGATCCCGGCAGATTTACCGAATTAATCGACAAGGCTTATCAACAGACCATTGGCAGTCAAAAAGAGATTATCAGCGGATTTAGAAAGTGGGGCACTCTCGGTGCCTTGGGACCGCCGATATCTGAATTCGGTCCGAATGAATATAAAAATTACACTGAGATTTTTCCGGCTGATCCTCCTATCCCGTTTCCTTTCGACAGATTTATAAGCGAGATAAAAATAGGTGATATTTCCTGCATGGGTTGTTCCATTGGCTGTAAACACCTTATTCGGATGTTGAAGGGAGAAAATGCTGGTAACAGTATGGCAGTTTCCTGCCTGGTTGGGGGTATGCACGGATTTGCCGCCCACTGTGCGATCGAAGGATGGGAGAATGCCATAAGGTGTGATGAATTATGCAATCGTCTGGGTATGGATTATCTATCCACAGGCTCAGCTCTGAGTTTTGCCATCGAGCTTTACCGGGAAAAGATCATAGATAAGACCGATACCGAAGGTCTTGAGTTAGACTGGGGGACAGCGGAGGAGGTGCAAGAATTGCTAAGGCAGATGGCTTCCGGGCAAGGATTTGGAAAGATACTCGCGGAAGGATTGATCAAAGGGCCTCAGCTTATCGGAAAAAACTCGGAGAATTATGCGGTCCATTCGAGGGGGCACGCGGTTTATTACGATCCTCGGCGGGGGGGGGTGGCGCCTGATTTATTCAGCATCATGCTTAACGCTGAGGGAGGCAGATTTCACTCCCCGGGGTGGGCGGGTGGAGTAATGACCAAGGTGTTCCTCGAAAGGCATTTAGGGATGCCATCGGATTATGCTGAACAAGCTATTGCTGATTTGGAAGGATTTGGACTTGGTCGGTTTGCCAAATGGGCGGAGGATAACGCTACAATGTTTGACTGCCTTGGTCTGTGCCAGATGCCTATGCATCAGCAGGTGGAATTAAGTGTGTGGGCCGGTCTTTATGAAGCTCTGACAGGAATTAATATAAACGGGGAAATGCTGTTGCAGGCTATGGGACGTGTGTGGGATGTAAGGAGGATGTTTAATCTTCGGGAAGGTCGTACCAGAAGGCATGATCGCTTCATTGCCCCAAGATTTGTCTCAGAACGTCTTGTTTCCCAAAACAAGGACTACGATCCTGTCAGCGAAGAGAAGTTCGATGTGCTGCTGACCCAATATTACAAGGAAAGAGGTTGGGATCCGAGCGAAGGCACCGTTCCTGAAGCAAGACGGAAAGCTCTTGGGCTATAAGCGGTCAAAAGCAGGATATACCGAGAGGAACGGGACCTTTTCTTAAGAGACTGTTGTCTCATGATTAATCAAAACAACACCTAAAGAGGAAGGTTGCAATGGAAGTCACATCTGGACGCAAACATTTACACAAACGCATCCACCCTTTGCCGGTCAAGGTGCCTCTGCCTAAAGGAATTCTTATCGTTGACGGTAGACTTTGCACCGGATGCATGAATTGTATGTACGCTTGCACACTGTACAATGACGGTGTAGCTGCTCCGGAGCTATCCAGGATACAGTTAAATGCCTATAGTCATCATATATTTGATGTTGCAGCCCAACCTTGTCTGCAATGCGTTCAGCCAGAGTGTCTACGTCATTGCCCTCAGGGAGCCATCCGTGTTGATGAGACATCCGGAACAAATGCCAGAATCATAGATGAAAGAAAATGCATTGGCTGCCAGAAATGCGCAGAGGTCTGCCCCTTCACACCAAAACGTATCAGGTTTGACAGTGTAAAAAAAAAGGCCATTAAATGCGACCTTTGCGGCGGAGACCCGCAATGTGTAAAGGCATGCCCAATCGGGGCGTTGACCTACTATGCTAACAGCGAGGGTATTATTTCGGGATATGGGATAGGAGGATAAGCTATGGCAGAAATATATGGATATGCCGGTAAGATCCTGAGAGTTGACTTAACAAGCGGAGAGATAACCGAGATCCCAAGTGAGAAGTATTTGCCTAAGTATATGGGAGGAAGGGGTCTGGCAGCTAAGATCTATTGGGATGAGATACCGCCCGAGGTTGAGGCATTTGACCCGGAAAACAGATTGATAATCGCAACCGGCCCTTTAACCGGGACTGGTGCGTTAGGAGGCGGAAGATGTGAAGCTACAACAAAGTGCCCTGCGATGTATCCTGCTCAATCCTTTACAACCGCTAATGCAGGGTATATCGGCCCTGAGCTGAAGTATGCGGGATATGACGCTCTTATCATCCAAGGAAAGGCTGAAAGTCATGTATACCTATGGATATGCGACGGAAAGGCAGAGGTTAGAAGGGCTGAGGAATTATGGGGGCTAACCACACGTCAAACACGTGAGAATCTCTGGCAAAAACATGATGAGAAGACCAAAGTTGCTTGTATCGGTCCGGCAGGAGAAAATCTGGTGGTAAGCGCTATTATTTCAGTTGAAGCCAACTCTGCTTTTGGCAAGGGTGGATTTGGCGCAGTTATGGGATCCAAAAACCTGAAGGCGATAGCAGTGCGCGGAACAGGCAGAATAAAGGTGGCGGACTCTAAGAAATTACTAGAAATAAATAATATTAGAATGCGCTTTTACAACATAAAGGCTGGAGAAACGAGAGTCATAAATGGTAAAACCACTGTTGGCACTGCAAAGATAAGGAATAGCCCAATGTTCGGGTCCTCCAAACTTGCTGATGAAGCGAAGCAAGGCAGGGTGAGAATAGGATTGGGCGGATGCCCCGGATGCCCTTTAAATTGTCGTAACAAAGCAGAGTTCACGGATAATTCCTTGCCCAGCGGTTCAGTTGAATGTGCGGACATGTTGGTTTGGGTGGTTCCCGAAATGATGACGGACGGAGGAAAACCGCTTGGCAGACTTGCATGGGAAGCATCTATGCTTATAGATGATTTGGGTATAGACAATCTGCAAGTATTATCGACTGGTCTAATGAGTGGGCTGAAGAAGCTCGATAAGAACGATAAATACACGAATATGTTATACGGCGGAGACTGGCTTTACCAGGGCTACTTAGCTGGAATTTTTACCGAGGAGAACACCGGCTTACCTTGGGAAAAGTTCGGCAGCCAGGAATTCTTGAGAAAATTATTGAATATAATGGCTTATAGGGAGGGCTTTGGGGATATCCTCGCACAAGGCTTGGTACCGGCAACAAAATATGTCATGGAACAGGAGGAATTTGGGCCTAACAGGAAGCAAATGGAATATATTTATCAAAGAGTTTGTCCAAAGGCGGGTAAATTTGGCAACCCCCAAGAACGGCACAGTTATTCAGCACCTGATCCTATAATGTCTATTTGGTGTGCGGTGGGGGACCAATTCGGCCAAGAACCGGAACCAGGGTGGTGTGGTCACTCTGAACCTTGGTCTGATCCAGGCTTAGATCCTAAGGTCATCATAAAATGGCTTGGTACAGACAAAGTAAAAGATCATTACTACTGGGGTCCGGAGGTAGCCAAAGCAGCAATAGCTCACGAAGACATCGCGGCCGTGACGGACAGCTTAGTGGTTTGTTCTTATTTGGACTACGGCATGTATTCAAAGGTGGTTGGTCATTATGCACCAAATTGGCCGGATAAACTTCTTGTGGACTGGGAAGAGTTTATCAACAACAGTCCTAATGGGGGCCCTGAGTATCTGAGCGCTATCCTCGGAGTAGACATTACTCCAGAGGAGGTATGGAAACAGGGCGAGATGATCGTTAACCTCGTAAGGGCAATATGGATCAGAGACGGATATACGGAGGACAAATATGATACTTACTGGGATGCTGTTTTCGAGGAAGAAGATAAGGAAGGTAATAAAGTAACACCAAAAGACAAGTTCGAAAAAACAATATTGGATTATTATCGTTTAAGGGGATGGAAAGCCGGAGTGCCGATGAGGGCGAAACTTGAAGAACTGGGTTTAAAGTATGTGGCTGATGAGTTGGATGCCTTGGATAAATTACCTGCTATAGAGAACCAAATATAAAGGAAATAATCGACTAAAATTTTGAACTATATTAAAATCGTGAAGAAAATTACACAATTTGTTATTTAATTAACTTAGAACATATAAGACTCATTTTCTTCAGGAGGCGGCGATATGAATACTGATATTGTTGTAATTGGAGGCGCGGGCACAACGGACTTGTAGCGGCATGCTATCTGGCCAGGGCCGGACACAAGGTAATAGTTGTTGAGGCACAAAAGAATGTCGGAGGCATGACCTCCTCCGGGCCTTTTATCAAGTCGGCACCGGAGCATATAATTCATCCTTGTGCAGTGGATGCGATGTTTATCCGGACATCGAGCATAATTGACGACCTGGATTTAAGGCGTCACGGCTTTAGTACTATAGACCCCGATCCGTCTTATGCTTACCTTGCTCCCGAAGGAGAGTCAATAGCCTTCTAGCGGGATCCCGCAAAGACCGCAGATGAAATAAGGCGATACTCTCCTGCGGATGCCGGGGCATATCTTGAATTTGCGCATACCCTAAAAGCACTTCTTGATATTGCCCTTCCCATGATGCGTTCAGATCCCCGAAGGCCGTCCTTGAAAGAGCTTTTTCGCACAGTACGTTCATCGATATCCCATCGTCGCCGACTCGGCGAATTGGGAGCGCTTGCCTTGGGTACGGCCGATCAGGCTGTGGCCGAACGCTTCGATCATCCTTTTGTTGTTGCTGCTCTGTTGGGACTAACCGGAGGTGCAGGCCCTATAGACGCAGACGGCAGCGGACTTGCACACATTGTAACTGCTCTTCTGCACAGGGTAGGCGTTGGCCGAACGATCGGAGGCATCCAGTCACTGGCGGATTCTCTAAAAAGACGCTTATACGAAGGTGGAGGATCTGCGCTGACGGGAACTCCTGTTGAAGAGATTCTTGTTACCAAAGGGAAGACGGATGGTGTTCGCCTTGCCGATGGGCGTATTATAAAAGCAGATTCCGTACTTGCTGCCTGTGATTCCCGCACAGGGCTTGGTCGTCTTATGCCAGATGGCGCCATAGACAGACGAATAAAAGCGCGCATTGAACATATTCCTGCAAACACCCGTGGTGCTGCGCCAATGAAGGTTGACCTTGCTCTTAAAGGCCGGGTCGAAATTTCTAAACATCAGAAACTTCGAAAAGATAATATCGACCTTAGGAAACCTGCGTTGATGATCGGAACGGCTGAGGAAATACGCTCTTCGTTCGCGACCGCCATGAGAGGTGAGTTGATACATGATTCTTATTTCTGGGCGGCTATTCCTACAGTATGCGATCCAACCCAGGCGCCTGCGGTTCAGGATGTTTTATACATGTATCTGCCTGCGGTTCCGATATATCCGGCTGAGGGTTGGCAGGTTTTGCGGGAAAAGGCGGAGAGAAATATAATATCTAAAGCCGGACAATATTTTGATAACCTTGATTCGCTTGAGACAGGACGATGGGTTGAAACGCCAGCGGACATGAGCGAACGTACAGGCGCGTTTAACGGATGCTTAATCCACGTGGATTTTGGGCTTCTTTGGTCGGGCCCCTTGAGGCCGGCCTGGGGACTCGGTAGATAAGAAACTCCCATAAAAGGTCTTTTTCTCGGTGCTGCCGGTTCACATCCGGGAGGCGGCGTTTCAGGGATTCCTGGCCAGCTTGCAGCAACAAGAGTATGCCGTTACTTTGCCAATTTGTGACGTCGAAATTAAAATATCCGGGACTTGTACAACACTAATTTTTCTGGCTTTATAAATTTAACAAGAAAAGGAGAGTAAAACCATGTTTAAAAAGGATCTTATTCATGGTTTCGTTTTACTTTTTATGGTATTCTATTATATTTTCATATGGCCCCTTTTTTACCATGATCTATCTTTTGATGCTCTGGCTCATTGACAAGTTGCATAAGCGAAATCAGGGGTCTGGAAAGATCGGTTTAATCATCGCTGTGGTGTTTCCCATCTTTTATATTTGGGATCTTTTCGTGGAAGGAGTAGCTGCAAGGCTCGGATGTTGGTCCTATATCGATTGTTTTCGACCGGGCCCTTCGTCTTGGTACGCTTACTGTTTGGGAATTCAAGCGCTCTCTTTCCTTTCTAAGAATTTGCTCTTTGGTGAAGCGAATTTGTTTTGACAAAAGACAATAAGGCATCTAATTCGGCCTTAGAAACCCCCAGCTCTTTTATAAGCTGGGCATTGATTTTTTCATTTTGCTCAGTAACAACTTTGAGCCAGGAACGGACCGTGCGGTAGTCATTACCGATGATCCTTGCCACACCTCGCAGCGACATTCCTTTAACTAAAAGTTTGAGAGCCTCTATAATCTTTTCATCCGGAGACCTCAGGCAATAGAAGATACTCGATGTCCTACTGCAGAATGCTTTGCCGCATTCTTTACAAATAAATCGACGTAAGGTAGTTCCATTTTTTGGTCTGTATGTGCCATTGTATACAATATTGGCTTTGTCTGATTTTCCGTATAGGGGGCATTTTGTATTGGGACAGGTTTCAATTTCTATTTTACTTCCAGATAGTTTAGTCTTTAGTTCTGAAGAGCAAAGATATGGTCTATCATCCGTTATTGTATCAGAAATTGTATCATCCGTTATTGTATCAGGTTGCGCCATTTCCCCAGAAGAATGTTTTTTAAAAGGGGAGACAAGGTTGTTTGGTTTATTATAGGAAATTGCCGGCGACCATACCTGTTTGGCTCTTCTCATCATATTCTTGGCCGGGTCTTCCCCGGCAATCTGCTTAATCTCCCATCTGTCAGGCACATTTAGTCTCGGAGGAGAATACAATCCCATCTCATAGATTGCAGGACGAAGTTCATTGTGCAACTGCTTATAATCCTTTACTAACTTCATACCCAAATTTTTCTGGATTATTGCCGACTCTTTTATGACCGTATGGCTGGCACACAGGTACCGTTCTTTCTGTTTTATTTTGGAATGGGCTCGCAGGCCATCCATGATCAGCCAGGAAGAGGCGCTGATGTTGGCGGCAAATGAAGAATAATAGAAAAAAACTCCTTCACCAAGCGCTATAATGTCACTGATCATTTTGCTTGTGAGATAATTTTCTATGGTTTTTTGTTTCTTAAGTTCCCGATATACATCCATTTTTATGGGTAAACAGACTTCATGAGCCACATAATGGTTCCAACAGTCGAGCATAATGTAATTCAGGTCGGGAAGTATCAAGATGGCTGCTTTGATCACATCTCGTCGCAATGGTCTCTCGGGACCGTAGAGATCCTGGTGACATGAAAGAAGCATGTCAATCTGCCTGTCTTTTATAATGGCGACTTTCTTCAGCAGAGTACCATCTTCGGGTTTCCCGCTGTATTTGAGTAAATCACGGGAATAAAATTGCGCTTCTTCTATAGAAGAGTACATGAATAGTCTTTTCCGCAGCGAATACCAGATGGGCTGATCTGCATTGAGAGCCACGCATACCTGCATTGGGATGCCGGTGACTTCGGAAATATCGTGAAGGTTTTCGATACCGGCCCGGCGACGGTCTGCTTCCCAATTCCGCAATTCTCGAACGCTGACCCTGATTGCTTCTGCGAAACATTCCTGAGTCAGTTTGCGCCATTTTCGATAATCCCTGAGCAAAGAACCAAGCGATTCATAAAGGACGATGTTATTAGGGGAAAACTTTGTTCCTTGTAAAGAACCCATGACCGACTTATAACCTCACAAAATACAAGATTGTCAGTAATTCCTTTGATGCTTCACATATACAATGGTTAAGTTCTATTGTCAAGAATTCAATGAATCAAAAATTCTCCGTAGAAAGGGGGTAGAAGCATATGGACAACCAATTCAAGTATTTCTTTACCCCTCTTAAGATCGTGCAGATAACAGTGCCCAACAGAATAGTCATGACCGCCATGTTTGCCTTTCTGTGGGAAAAAGGCTTAGCACAACGAAAAAATTTGCCAACTATTTTACAGAGGTCATCTTCGGTTTTAAACAGCCCTTTTGTTGTTTCATGTATTGCCTGACAGCGCCTTTATAGTTGATATGAACCTCAGAAGGACTGTTTAATGCCGAAGGAAAAAACAACTATAATAACTATGAAAGGCAAAGGGAGGAAAAAAAATAAATGAAACAAATGAGAATTTTAAAGTATTTTGAATTGTCACTGTGTTCGTTGTTTATTCTGCTTTTGTGTTACGCTACAGTTCAGGCTGCGGATTTGCCAAAGGAGATCGACAAGATCAACTGCGGTCAATACAAAGATATTATAATTCCTGCAATGTACCGCGCGGTTGAAAAAGGCGATATGGTTATTACACCGGGGAAAATAAATTTCAAATATAAACATACTGACAGCTTTCTTGCAGCAAGCGCAAAGAATGAAGGAAAATTCGACATAAGTCCTGAGGGCGATTTAATCGAAAAAAGTACAGGAAAAATTCCATTCTACAATATTTATGGTTTTCCTTTTCCCAAAATTGATACGAAAGATCCCATGTCGGGAAGCAAGATTATATCGAACTTTGATTATCAGGTATTTCGTTTTATGGGTACACGCGTACTTCAGCATACAAGGTGGATAAATACATCAGGAGAGGAACGCTATGTTGGTGGTTTTGACTACCGTCTTTATATGACAGGCAGGCCGCCGGAGCAGAAAATAATCAGGAATCCTGATCATGTTAAATGGTACGAACTTCTAAACGCTTTGGTGCCGATGAGTATGAAAGGAACTAATACACTGGCATACATCTATATGGACGCAAAGGACGATACCAATTATGCTTATGTTCCTGCCATTCGCAGGATTCGGCAAACCGGCTCAACGACAAGGTCAGACCCATATATGGGTTCTGATGCATGGCTTGATGTGAGTTACGGGTGGAGTGGCAAAGACCGTTCCATGAAATGGAAATACGTGGGAGAGAAGACAGTACTTGTTCCGTTTACCAGCCCTGATATGATTCCTGTTGAGGAATTGCCGGATGGAAGACTTACTATGAAATATCCTTTCACGGGCTGGTTTTTCAAATTAAATTATGAAGTTCCGGGATTTAAGGGCGCTGCCTGGGCGCCTGCGCCTGGTGTTATAACCTATGTTCCCAGAAAGGTATGGATTGTGGAACAGATGCCTAAAGACCCATATTATAGCTGGGGGTTGCATATAAATTATATTGACCAGGAGACTTATACTATCTGGTATAAGGAGGTTTATGAAAAATCCGGAGACTTCCGTACTTGGATGATTTGGTTCATGCATTTTAGTGAGGCTCCGACCGGTAAAAATAATACGGGGGATTATGACGCTATACTCGCTGTAGATGAAAAAAATCGTCATGCTACAATATCCTCCCGTGCTCCCAGTCCTGAAGTGTTTTTATATATGCCTGCTTCAAAACTGGAACCCAGTTTTTTCAGCGTGAGTAATTTCTATTTGTTGTCTAAATAATAAGGGGACAGTAAATCCTATTTATGCGCCAGGCAAGCCATATACTATTAAACGAAATGAGAAGAAAGGAATTTATTGTGATGAGCTCAAAAGATTATTGGGATGTAAAAACCGACATTATTGTAGTGGGTTCGGGAAGCGGTGCCTTAACTTCAGCGATTGTTGGCCGGGAACATGGGGCAGAAGTGGTTTTGCTGGAAACTACCGACAAAATAGGCGGCGGAACCGCATATTCCGGCGGTATGGTTTGGATCGCCAACAATCCACACATGGCAAAACTTGGTATTAAAGACTCAAGAGAGAACGCTTTGACTTATATACGCCACACAAGCGGTGGACATCACGTCGAGGATCTCTCAGCGGCTTTTGTTGATACTGCGCCGGAGATGATGGAGTATATTGAAGAGAAGACAGGGATTGAAATGGAGGTAATTCGCCCTTGCCCTGACTATTATCCTGAACATCCAGGCGGTACTACTGAAGGCAGGGCACTTCAGCCCAAAGTCTTTGACAGCAAGCGTCTAGGAGACTGGCAAGACAAATTGCGACGTTCGCCCCATATTCCTATACCCAGTAATATTCCCGAACTGATTAAATGGGGTGGTTATTGCAAGATGAGCAATTGGGACTGGGGTCTCCTTGCAAAACGAATGGAAGATGGTATTGTCGGCTTTGGTTCTTCTTTGATAGGACATCTTATGAAAGCATGCCTTGATCGAAAGGTAAACATGATGTTACAGACGAGGGGCCTCGAACTTATCCGGGACAATACTGGCGGAGTTGTCGGAATCAGAGCGGAGCAGGAGGGCCGGACGGTATTCATTAAAGGGCGACTTGGTGTCGTATTAGCATGCGGAGGATACGAGTGGAATGAGAATTTGAGACGTCTTAATTGTTCACCGACTTTCGAAGCTTCAACTCCACCGTCAAACTGCGGTGATGGCCATATTATGGCCTTGGAGATAGGAGCGGCATGGGCACATCTTGATGAGTCATCTGGAACCTGTCTCGCCATTCCTGGTGAGACACATGAGGGCAAACCTCTTTATCGTGTTTTCGTTGAAGAGCCAGGTCGTCCGGGCATGATCATCGTTAACCGGCAAGGCAAGCGGTTCACGAATGAAGGTATGTACAAAACCGCTGAGGAGGATATGGTAAGGTTTGATGGTGCAAACCAGACATATCCCAACTTGCCCTGCTTCCTGATTTTCGACCATAACCACAAAACAAAATATATATTTGGCTCTATTATGCCTGATGACGAAGCTCCGGAGTGGATGAATAGTTCATCGAGTCTGAAAGAACTTGCTCTCAAGCTGGGGATTAATCCTGATAATCTCGATGAAACTGTGCGTACTTTCAACCCCTATGCCAGAGAAGGAAAAGACCCTGAATTTCATCGTGGGGATTCTGCCTATGCCCGATTTTGGGGGGACCCTTACCATAAGCCGAATCCTGCACTTGGCACAATTGAAAAACCGCCTTTTTATGGGTTTAAAGTAATCCGGTCTGCGTTGGGTACCAAAGGCGGGATTGTCACCAACGCGAATG
>DYJH01000056.1:13888-21824 GCA_020723255.1 Desulfonema limicola
CGATAAGCGTTAGAGGAGAACCGATCCAGGGTTTATATGCTGTGGCGAACACGGCAGCGCATCTGGCATTAGGCCGCGGAATGACAAGCGGCATGACGCTGGCACAGAGCATGACTTTCGGTTACATCGCCGCAAAGCATATGACTAAATAAACAGGAGGTTATTTTATGCCTTGGGTTGAACATAAAGCGGTTGTGAAGGCGCCACTGGAATCGGTATGGGATTTTATTTGTGTGATGAATAATTGGGCAAAATTTTTAAAAGGATATCAGAAGCACGAAGAGCTTAACGAAAAAGAATCTGTATGGACGTTAAAAGGAGATATAGGAATTCTATGCCGGGTGGTGCACTTCAAAGTGTTTATCACGGAGTGGACTGAACCGGAAAAAGTAAAGTTTATACTTGAAGGAATTAATGAACGGGTAACTGGGGAAGGCAGGTTCTTAGCTTCACCCATTCCGGATAATAATAATACCGAACTAAATTTTAAACTTACTCTTAATGCAGGCGGAATGATAGGGCCACTTGTTAATGCTATGTTAAAACCCATGCTAAAGCCTGTAACCGTAGAGATGGCAGAAAATATTGCTGAAGAGATAGAAAAGCTTCAAGCATAAGTCTTAAGAAGATAATCAAAAGATGAAAGGAGTTAGAGAAGATGGCATATGAAAATTATAAGCGCGTTTTGTCGCCAATCACAATTCGGGGCCTGACCGTTAAAAACCGCATTGCGCGGACTGCCCATGCTACCTTTTTTGCTGATATGGATGGTCACATCAGTGATCAGTACATAGCTTATCACCTGGCCCGGGCTGAAGGAGGTGTAGGTTTGGAAGTTTTGGCCCCCGGTTTTGTGCATAAATCTTCAAACTTTGTTCCGCGCACAATATTATGCTGGAGTAACGATATTATTCCCGGTTACCAGAAGTTGATGAAGGTGATCAATCCGACGGGTATGAGGGTTATTCAGCAAATCTGGCATGGCGGCGGCATTTATGCTGACTGGCGCGAGGTGAAAAAGGGACCATCTGCGTTGCCGGGCATGTACACCGGAATGCCGACACGGGCATTCAACCATGAGGAAATCCGTGAACTGGTGGATGCTTATACTTTGGCGGCGGTACGCTGTGAAAAAGGAGGTCTTCATGGTTGTGAGATAGCCGGTTCTCACGGTTACCTGGTCATGCAATTTCTGTCTCCGTGGAGCAATCGACGGACAGATAAGTACGGCGGCAGCCTGGAAAACCGAGCCAGGTTCCTTCGCGAAATCCTGACCGGCATTCGCGGATCCGTATCAGACACCTTTATAGTGGGTTTGCGCCTGGGCCCTGAAGCGCTCGAAGGCGGCTTGATCATAGACGAAATTGTCGATGTGCTCAAAATGCTAAAGGCTGACGGACTGGTTGACTATATTAATATGTCCATGGGAGGATACCACAACCCGGAAACTATGGTTCCTGCCGTCCATACTCCCACCGGTGTGGAACTGAACTGGAACAGTGGTGTGCGGGAGAAAACCGGGCTGGTAACTTTTATCTCGGGCCGTTTTCGTACCTTAGAAGAGGCGGAGCAGGTCATTTCCCAGGGCGAAGCCGATATGGTGGGCATGACCCGCGCCACCATCGCCGACCCATACCTGGTTAAAAAGACAGTCGAGCAAGGAGCAGAGTCGGTTCGTACATGTATCGGCTGTAATCAATTGTGTGTGGGTAATATTTTTTCCGGGCAACCGCTGCAATGCACAGTGAATGTCCAGGCAGGGCGGGAGTCGGAATTTCCTCAAACAGCAATTCCAAAAACGAGTAAGCCTAAAAAAGTGCTGGTAGTTGGTGGCGGTCCTGCGGGTATGGAGGCCGCTCGGGTGGCTGCCCTGGCAGGCCATCAGGTGCACCTGTATGAGGCCACTCCTGATCTTGGCGGCGCATTAAAACTGGTGAAGAATATCCCTTATCTCGGGGGCTTTTACGACGTGTGCCATTGGCTGCAGGAGCAGATTTACAGTCTGGGAGTCAGCGTTCATACCAGCACCTATATAGAAACAGATGACATACTTGCAGCAAACCCAGATGTAGTATTGCTGGCAACCGGTTCGAGGCCGCGGGATAATTTATGGCAACTAGGTGCACCGGCGGTAGTGCTGGAAAACCTTAAGCCGCCGTTGTTGGTAAATGTGCCCGATCTTCTGGAAAAACGCGTTGTTATTGATTCGGGTAAAACCGTGGTGATTGTGGATGACAGAGGTCATTACGAGGCTGTTGGAGTGGCTGAATATTTGCTTCAAAATAAAGTTTCAGTAGAATATGTTACCCGCTTTGGCGATTTAGCGCCGCAGATGGCTGTCGCCTGGCGATCACGCCCCGCACTGCGTCGGCTCAATGCTTCGGGACAATTTACCTTACATACCCACAGTTATTTGGCTGATGTCTCAGCGCAGGGGGTTATAAAAATTGACTCTTTTGTCGGCCAAGCTGCAAAACTTATAAAAGCAGATCATGTGGTAAGCGTTGGCTATAATCTGCCCAATGACGAATTGTTTGGGGAGCTTCAAAAATCCGCTTTTAAAGGGCGGGTTGAGCTCATAGGCGATTGCAGCAGCCACCGATACCTGCACTCATCGATCCATGACGGATTTAATATAGCCTGCAGCATTTAATACTTACAACTTAAAGGTGATGAAATGACAACTAACCCTGTTTTTAAAGCTACGTTTTCCCATATCGGCATTTGTGTTTCCGACATTAAGCGCGCCAAATGTTTTTACAAAGATGCCTTTGGCTTTGCAGACGGCGCTGTTTATGAATCGAAAAACGATATTAATGATCTGCTGGGCCTTTCAGGCAACGTAGAAATGACAAGCCAGATGCTGATTCTGGGAAGCCTGGTAATAGAGTTAATCTACTTTAAGGACCCCAAGGCATTTTCATCCGGCAATGTAAGGCCGATGAACCAGTGTGGTCTGACTCATCTGTCCTTCATTGTGGAGGATGTGGACAAAGCTGCTGCGCACCTTAAAACCTGTGGCGCCCAGATTCTATACACAACCAGAACTGTTCTTGACTCTACTACCGGTGGTGATCCCGCCGTGTTGATTTTCTGTACCGATCCTGATGGTACCCGCATCGAACTATATAAACCTCCATCCGGTTGGCAGTCCGGCAAATCTTAAGGAGATTGGACATGAGCATAGAAGAGAACAAAAGTATTGTATTGGATTTTATCGCAAATATTTCAAAGGCTAACTATGATAATGCGTTTAACATACTATCGGACGATGCCACGTGGTGGGTTGCCGGAAATCTTCCCGGTTCCGGTATGTATCCCAAGGAGAAGATTCCCGAAATAATGTCTTTTTTAAGCTCGGTTTTTCCTAAGGGCATTGAGATAACTGTGACCCACATAATCGGAGAAGGAGATTATGTTGCGGTCGGGGGCAGCTCACATGCGGAGATAGCGAAAGATAAGATCTACCAAAACACGTATCACTGGTTATTTGAGGTTAAGGGAGGAAATATCCGGGCGATCAGGGAGTACATGGATACCTTGCACGTTAAGGAGATTTTATACGATTGACACTTTATATGTTAATGAGTTTTCCTCACAATGAAAGGAGGTGAAAGACATGGATAAGATGATTGGTTTTTGCGGAATAACCTGTACCGAATGTCCTGCGTTCCTGGCAACTCAAAAAGATGACGACAATGAAAGGATAAAAGTAGCTCAGTTCTGGTCTGGGCAGTTCAAACAAGATATTAAGCCGGAAGACATTAATTGCGATGGATGTTTGTCAGATGGCGGACGACTTTTTAATCATTGTAGTGTTTGTGAAATAAGGAAATGTGGTCAGGAAAGGCTTCTCAAGAATTGTGCTTATTGCAATGAATATGCTTGTGAAAAGCTAAATAAATTCATTGATATGGTGCCTGATGCAAAGCTCACTCTTGAAAAAATCAGGAAATGTCTTTAGGCTCCTTGGTTGCGGGTAAAATAACTTAATAGAAATACTAAGGAGGCATAGCTATGATCAAGTTAATCGGAATGGCAAAAAAGAAAAATGGTATGAGTCATGAGGAGTGTGTGAAATACCACCGGGAGAAGCACGCATCCTGGGAGAAACGGCTGATGGGCTCCCGTGGTTTGGAGAAGTATAGCGCTTATTATGTCGACAAGGCTTACTCGCCGAAAAGCGGACTTCTACCGGAACGGCCGTGGGATTTGATTGTTACCCAGTTGTATACGGATGAAGGTTGGAAAAGCTTGCAGACTTGGAAAAAAACGGACCCTGACGGAATAAAGCTGGTGGAGGATTTGGGAAATTTCTCCGACCAAAAGAACGTACTAATGTTTATCTGTCAAGAAAACGTTATTGTGAGACCCGAAAGAGGTGATACCGGAGTTAATGTGGTTGATTGTGCTGCAAAGAGGATCGGTATGGGCCACGAGGAGTGCGTGAAACACCATAGGGAAGTGCATGTGCCCATGGTAACTCGCATGCTTGGTTCCCGATTGAAAAAATATGTGGCTTACTATGTAGATGAGACCTTCTCCTTAGCGGAGGGTGTGACAGCGACACGGCCTTATGATGTGGTTGCCATCACGCAGATTGCTGAAGAGTTCTGGAAGGGCTTGGAGACGCGACAAAAGAGCATTGAGGATATTGAGCCTATAGAGTTAGCAAAGGATGAAGAGCATTTCATAGACCGGAAAAGTGGAATTCTCATGGTATGTCAAGAAGCGGTTTTCATTCCTTAATTAAACAAGTGATGATGTAAACGTTTCTTTCCAGGCTTAGGTATCAATCTGTCTGATATTCTGAGTTTAATCATCAATAATGAGGTTTTGACATGAGTTTAAAATTTAAAGATAAAGTAGCCTTGGTGACGGGAGGAGGTTCTGGGATAGGTCGTGCTACCAGCCTTGCCTTCGCCAGAGAAAGAGCTAAAGTCGTCGTTGCAGACATAAATGCGTCGGGAGGAGAAGAAACGGTTGCGATGATCAGGGACACCGGTGGAGAAGGGGTCTTTTTTAAAGCCGATGTCTCGCAGGAAAAAGATGCTGAGGCTATGGTGGAAAAGGCTGTTTCGGCCAATGGTCGCCTTGATTGCGCCTTTAATAACGCGGCCCATTCATCTGCGGTTGTTCCGACGGCCGAACGAACAATAGAGATGTTCATGCGAACCATAAACGTTGATCTTATAGGAGTTTGGCTGGGCATGAAGTATCAGATTCTTCAATTTCTCAAACAAGGGGGTGGAGTGATTGTCAATACCGCATCGGCTGTTGCATTGGGATTCGCTTCTCCTGAGGCATCCGATTATGCAGCGGCTAAGTATGGAGTAGTCGGCCTTAGCAGGGCAGCTCAACTCGAATATGCCAAGGACGGGATCAGGATCAACGTGGTGTGTCCGGGCGTTATTCCATCGGCTATGATGAAGGAATACATGGCAAGGAAGCCTGAAGTTGAAAAATGGTTCATGGATAGGACTCCCGCAAAGCGGTTTGGAACACCGGAAGATATCGCCGAAGCAGTAATCTGGCTTTGCTCCGATTCAGCATCCTTTGTTTATGGAAGCGTGCAGGCGGTTGATGGCGGACTGCTCTTATCCTGATGAGAGGTGAATTTTAATTATAAGATAAATTCTCCACTTTTTTATTCCCCCTCACCCGGGCCCTCTCCCACCAGGGGAGAGGGAAAATCGGAATAGACCTTTTTTGTAAGAGTGGGGTGTATAATTTTTTGTGCCCCTCTGAGAGGGGCTTTCTGATACCATCCGCTCTGCGGATGGAGTTTCATTAATTCAATTAATCCTTAGAGAGGGAGAGTTATGGAAACAAAATCTATTACTACAGAAGACTTGACGATGACGGGTAGAAAAACATGTGTGATAGTTGGTGCGGGTATGGGTGGCTTAGCCTGCGGTGCTATTTTGGCCAAGAATGGCTTCCGCACTTTAGTATTCGAGAGAAACAACACAGTCGGCGGCGTTGCCCGTGCAATAGAGTTCAATGACTACTGGATGGATGAAGGCGGTCATTTTGTGATTCACGTGCCGGGTCAGACTCCGGACAGAGACAGAGTAGCAAAGCTTGTCGGGATAACCCACACATGTAATATAATTAAAGGTCAATCTATTTCCTTGCTTTGGAAGGGTAAGGAGATGCCAATGACAAAGCTATGGCCATTATCTCCGGACTACAACAGAGCGACTCTAAAAGACATATATACTGGGTTGACAGACGAAGACATTGACGAAATAGAACGCTTCGTTGCATTGATGATGGGTGATCTCGGAAAAGCCATTGCTGCTGTTAAGTTCGAGACTTACAATGACTTATTGGACAACCTCCCCTATATCCCTATTGAGGAATTCATCAGGCAGAGAACAAGCAATGAAAAAGTCGTATCCTGGGTACTCAATCTGGCAACTATCTGCATTTTAATCCCGGCAGAATCCGTTGCTACGTGTTCAACATATCTAGTCCTTGTGCTTTTTGCCGGCCTCACCACAAATCAATTTTCTTATTGTTATCCAACTCATCCGAAGTATGGTGGTTTTGCTGCTATGTATGAGCCCTATGCTGATGTCATAAGAGAAAGCGGTGGCGAAGTACACACACATACCCTGGTAAAGAAGATTACAATCGAAGGTGGCAGGGCCACAGGGGTTATTATAGAGCGTGGTGGCGAAGATCAGTTCATTGCTGCCGATTTTGTTGTCTGTAACGTCCCGCCTCAAGTGGCTTATAGAATCGGCCTGTTGGATATGGGAAGCTTTCCAGGTCCATATCGCGATGATTTTACTAAGCGAGTTAAAACGATTGAAGATGGCGCAAAGAGATATGACGTGCAAATTGTTAATATCCACATTGGGTTAAAGCGTAAGTTGGTGAGTACCGAAGCTTGGGTAGTAATTCTAGATGATAGTGGGCATGCGGTCGGAGGTATACAGATATACTCGAATCTTAATCCTGCTTCAGCGCCTAAAGGAAAGCAATTGCTTTATGTAAATACATTTCTCTACAAAGTACCGAGGGATTTTGGCGTTGTTGAAAGGTATGCGGTAGATACCGTGCTTCCTATTTTGAGAAGCTGGATTAATGGTTTTGATGAGAATGTCGAGTGGGTGATGGCAGGCTTTTCTCCTGTTGTTTACGCAGAATACAATCAGCAAATGTTCTCAAGCCACCCCAAGTTTGAAAATGTGACGCCGGTAGATAACTTCTATTTTGCCGGGATGTTTACTGAAAGGGTTACAGCGGACGGTGCATTGCGAACTGGAGCTGAAGTGGCTGAGCACGTTCTTGGGCGTAAACTTCTGTAAAAATAACCCTATCGTGAGAGTTATTAGCTGCATGTGGATGCTTAGCCTGCCCTGTGAATGAGCGGTTGCAGCAGAGTGTTACCATTTACAAACTGAATCCTGCGGAGATATGCTGATGGCGACGGAGGAGTGCGGCGTCTCGTAGTCAGTCACGGCCGTGAGGGCAGTCGCGAGAGGCACACAAGGTAATTTGCAAACTCCCAAGCGGTATTAAGTTCACCAACGATAGTACCGTACGAAATGGTATATTTTTTTCCAAGGTTCTTAATCCGTTACATGAGATTTATTTTTCGTTCTGGAAATAAATGCTCTTTGCCGGAGGGACTTGGTTTTGACAAAGGTCCATAACACGTCTAAATCAGTCTTGGAGATATCCGGCTCGTTTATGAGCATGGCATTTATCTTTTCACTCTGTCCGGCGGCAACTTCGAGCCAGCGCCGAATCGTGTCAAACTTGACTTCTAGGAATTTTGCTACATGTTGCAGAGGCATTCCTTTAGCCAAAAGTTTAAGGGCATTTAAAACCTTTTCTTCCGGAGATCTAAGGTCATAAAAAATAGTACCTGTTCTGTGGCAGATAGATTTACCGCATTGGTTACAATAGAACCGTTGGCCCG
>DYJH01000057.1 GCA_020723255.1 Desulfonema limicola
GACCGTTTCTGTGATCGGGTCATAGCCTTTTTTAAAAAAGTCTGTGACACAGGAAGGAATAGGCATCCTGGTGTGCCGCCTACCAACAATCATGCAGAACAGTCTCTAAGGCATCTGGTTATCTTCCGCAAAATATGTTTTGGTACCCGATCAGAAAGCGGTTTAAAAACCCATAGCATTCTTACAAGTCTGGTACAAACCGCAAGAAGACAGGGCATTCATCCAAGACAATTTCTGCAAACTCTCCTGACTGCCGACACGACAATAGCTCAGGCCGCCCTGTACAACGATTCAAGTTAATGCCTTGATACTCGATGAAAAAATAGGGACTGATACCCAAACAACATGTCACCAAACATTAATCAAGTTTAATAGTATATTGTCCACTATTCCTAATCTTCTAATTCTGAAGTCGTATTAAATAATCAAAGAAACAAATCTTTCAGTGTATCGGTATTCCCCCGCAGTTCATTTGGTTTGCCTTCAAAAGCAACTTTGCCGAATCGAACCATTTGGCTTTTATGCAACATGCAAATGTAATTTCAGCGCATCACATACTTTTATATAAGTCACGATATTGCAATTAGCGCCGTTTTCGATCTTTGAGAGCTGCTGCTGGGTTACTCGCGCTTTTTTTGCAAGTTGCACTTGCGATAATCCCGCCTTTTCTCTTGCTTCGGCAATCTTAATTGCAAGCAAAACCTGTTTTTTCTTTTCTTAAAACACCGTCTCGAATTTCGGGTCCTTCATTATTTTTTTGAGTTTTCCTATAAATGTTTTCATTATACATCCTCTCTGAGATCCACACAATTGAGAACGGCTATAGATAGTAACCCGTCAGCAGAAATTGAACTTTTATTCAAAGATTTTTTTCACCCTGTCCAGAGGGCAAAACAGCTGGAGCAGTATAAATTCATTAACGGTAAATACCTTATAGCATTAGACGGTGTCCAATACTTTTCATAGGATACGATATCCTGCAATTGCTGCCTTACAAAACAGAAAGATAAAAAAAACTATTATCATCAGGTGGTAGCAGCCACCATTATCTGTCCCAACATAAAACAGGTTATTCTATTAGCGCCAGAACCAGTACAAAATATTGACGGCAACACAAAGCAGAATTGTGAAATAAATGCCGGAAAAAGGATCATCAGAAAAGTAAACTCTACCCATCCCAAATTAAAAATTATCATTACCGCTGACAGCCTGTATTCCAAACAACCATTTATTGATCAACTCAAACAAAACGGCATGTCTTTTATCCTCGTTGCAAAACCAACCGATCATAAGCTTCTTTACCAATTTATTAAATACTTGTATTGCTAAACTTCATCGCTTTTGATAATTATATTTTCGTATTTATAACAATGTTTCCTCAAACCTCCTTTCGCTTTTGCTCTTTTTTATCAAAAAACAACATTCAGCGAGAATTGCTGGACTTTCCCCAAACTATCTTGACTTAAAAACCGAATAATTCTATTTATAACTATAATTTACTCTAATGGAAAAACGATAATTCATAATCAAGGTCAAATAACCCAAAATGAAACAGAAACTTACTGATATTATACTTTCTGCTGCAAAAAAAGCCGTTGATAAGCAAAAACTTGTTTTTGAGAATTTTCCGAATGTTGCAATCGAAGAACCTAAGCTGAATTCTCACGGAGATTATTCTACAAATTTTGCTATGGTTATAGCTTCTTTGCAGAAAATACCTCCAAGAAAAATTGCCGAAGCTATCATTAGCGAAATAAAAGATACGGAAAATATTATCAATAAAATTGAAGTAGCAGGACCCGGGTTTATAAACTTTTTCATAAACTCTTATGCGTGGCATCCTGTTTTGCAGAAAATTTATGAAAATGACAAAAAATTCGGTTGCTGTGATATTGGAAAAAACAAAAAAGTTCAGGTTGAATTTGTAAGCGCCAATCCGACAGGTCCTCTTCATGTAGGCCACGGAAGAGGAGCGGCTGTGGGGGACAGTATCGCAAATATTCTTTCATTTTGCGGATATGATGTTCAAAGAGAGTACTATATTAACGATTCGGGGAGGCAGATTAATACTCTTGGACGTTCCGTATATCTGAGATACAGAGAATTGCATGAAGAAAAGGTGAGCTTTCCGCAGGACTGTTATCAGGGAGATTATATACGCGATATAGCCTTGAAAATAAAAGATAAAAAACAAAGCAGCCTGATAGAAGAATCTGAAGAAAAAGCCATAATATTTTGTGCGCGTTTTGCTGCTGACGATATACTTTCGGGCATAAAAAGCGATCTTGATCTTTTTGGAGTAAAATTTGACAACTGGTATAGCGAACAAAGCCTTTTTGATTCGGGAAAAGTTAATTCCGCAATAGAAGATTTAAAAAACAAAAACATCATCTATGAAAAGGACGGCGCTTACTGGTTTAAAACCTCTGAATACGGGGATGAAAAAGACCGTGTTGTAATAAGAAACAATGGACTTACTACATATTTTGCGTCAGACATCGCTTATCATATAGATAAATTTAACCGCGGATTTGAGCGAATCATAGATGTGTGGGGCGCCGACCATCATGGCTATATTCAGCGCATTTGCTCTTCAATTGTGGCTTCCGGTCAGAAAAAAGAACAGTTTAATGTTATTTTAATCCAGCTTGTAAGCCTTTTGCGAAACGGTGAACCTGTCGCTATGTCCACGAGATCAGGGGAATTTGTTACACTGGAAGATGTGGTTAAAGAGGTAGGAGCCGATGCGGCAAGATTTATATTTTTGACACGGCATTACGAAAGCCATCTTGATTTTGATCTAGAGCTTGCCAAGAAAAAATCTAATGAAAACCCTGTCTATTACGTGCAATATGTGCATGCAAGAATTTCAAGCATAATAAAAAAAGCAGATGAACTCGGAATAAAAGAAATTAACTGGAAGGATAAAAACATAACAGCTCTCAAGGAAGCGGAAGAAATACAGATTTTAAAAATATTATCCGCCTACCCGGAAGTTGTAAGATCAAGCGCTGAGCTTCTTGAGCCGCACCGCGTAACATATTATCTTATGAATCTTGCAGCTTCATTTCATAGCTATTATAATAAACACAGAGTTCTTTGTGATGATCCGGCTATTGCAGAAAACAGATTATTTCTTGTGCTTGCAATAAAAAAAGTAATAAGAAACGGCCTTAAACTGCTTGGGGTGAGCGCTCCGGTCTCAATGTGAAAGCCAAAACCGATGACTTTTCTCCCAACAAAGATCTGAACGGCAAACAGCATATAATCAGGGAGATATTGGTATCTATTTATGGAAGAAAACGAAAATAATGTGCCTGATAAAAAAAGACCTTATATTGAACTGACCCGCAAAAAAGCTTTCAGCTGGTCGATTATAATTTTTATTATTTGCGGATGGATGTTTGTTCTGGGCGTTCTGGTCGGAAGAGGAACTGCGCCTGTGCGTTTTGATGTAAAAAATATGAAACAAATCCTCACAACCGAGCTTAAGACCGCTATCGAAAAGGAAAAAGAACTGGAAAAACCCCAAAATAATGTTTCAATGGAACAACTTGCATCTTCCGGCAAACAGGATCTTGGTTTTTATGAGGATCTTAACAGCACTAAAGAATTGCCGGAAAATATTAATATTCAGGCTTTACCGCAACGAGATGCAATTATTTTGCCTGATCCTCAAAATATAGATTCTCCTTCAAAAGATCCTGACGCTGTTAAACCAGAAGAAAAGGCTATTGATAAAGAGCCTTCTTTGCCGGTAAAGCCAACAGCACTGGTCTTTACAATTCAGGTTGCTTCAGGCAAAGATGAAAAATATGCGGATAAAATGGTTGGTGAGCTTATTAATAAAGGCTACCAGGCATACAGATCGTCAGGAGAAATAAAGGGAAAAGGCATATGGCACAGAATAAGGATAGGTGAATTTAGCGATAGAGCTGCAGCTGAAATTATTCTTAATAAGCTGAAGAAAGACAAAGTAAATGCAATAATCGTAACGAAGTGAATGAATTTTATGACAATAAACAGAGATGATATTATACATGTAGCTGATCTTGCCCGCCTTGAAATTGATGAAGAATCCATTCAAAAATTTGCAGTTCAGATAGATGACATACTAAAATATATAAAAATTATTAATAATCTGAATACTGAAAATATTGCACCGACTTCTCATGCTATAGTTTTAACAAATGCTTTCAGGGATGACGAAATTAAGCAATACATCGAAAGGGATGCGCTTTTGGAAAACTCTCCTGAGAAAGATAATGGAAGCTTTGTGGTTCCGAAGGTTGTTGGGTAGATTGATCAGATGAAATTATATGAATTAACAATAAAAAAAGCGCATGAACTGCTAAAGAGCAGGGAAATATCTTCGCAGGAACTTACAAGAACGGTTCTTGACCGGATCACAGAAGTTGAAGAAAAGGTTGGGGCATACATAACCACAGCCTCTGATTCCGCAATGAGAGAGGCAATGCTTGCCGATGAATCAATAGCAAAGGGCAATATGTCGGAACTTACCGGCATACCGATAGCTGTAAAAGACCTTATTTGCACAAAAGGAATGCGCACAACCTGTGCTTCCAAAATTCTTTATAATTTTATTCCTCCTTATGATGCTACGGTAATATCAAAGCTTAAAAAAGCCGGTGCGGTTATAGTAGGAAAATTAAATATGGATGAATTTGCTATGGGGTCATCAACCGAAAACTCAGGCATCAAAATCACCCGAAATCCATGGGATTTAACGAGGATTCCGGGAGGTTCCAGTGGTGGCTCTGCAGCTGCCGTTGCCGCAGATATGTGCATAGGTTCCCTTGGCTCGGATACCGGAGGGTCTATACGTCAGCCGGCTTCCCACTGCGGCGTTGTTGGGATGAAGCCGACATATGGAAGAGTTTCACGTTTCGGACTTGTTGCTTTTGCTTCTTCACTTGACCAGATCGGTCCTATCACAAAAGATGTTACTGATTGCGCTATTCTTGCGGGAGTGATTTCAGGATACGATCTTTCCGATTCCACATCTGTTCCAAGAGATGTTCCAGATTATCTTTCCTCTTTAACTCATGGAATGGATAGTGTGATAATAGGAGTTCCGAAAGAATATGACAGTACAGAAGGTCTTGATCCGGAAGTTTCAGCAGCAGTGAAAAATGCAAGAAACGTGCTTGAAAATCTTGGCGCAAAATGCGTTGATGTTTCGCTTCCTCATACCGAATATGCGGTGCCTGCTTATTACGTTATTGCCCCTTCGGAGGCAAGCTCCAATCTTGCCCGTTTTGACGGCGTAAAATATGGTTTCAGGGATAAAGAGGCAAAGGAACTTTTGGAAATGTATAAAAATACAAGATCAAAAGGGTTTGGTTCGGAAGTAAAGCGCCGTATAATAATCGGCACATACTGCCTTTCAGCAGGATACTATGACGCTTACTACAAAAAGGCATCGCAGGTGCGCACTCTTATAACTGAAGATTTCAGAAAAGCATTTGAAATTTGCGATGTAATTATTTCTCCGGTAGCTCCGACTCCCGCATTCAAGATAGGCGAAAAAGTTGATGATCCTCTCACAATGTACCTCTCTGACATTTTTACTCTTTCCGCAAATCTTGCAGGCATACCCGGCATTTCTGTGCCATGCGGGTTTTCGTCTGGCGGGCTGCCTATAGGGCTGCAGCTGCTGGGGCGGCATTTCGGAGAAGAAGCGCTTTTAAAAACAGCTTATAATTTTGAACAGGCAACCGAATTTCATAAGAAAAAACCAAATATATAGGAAACGAATTATGAGCATACATCCGGAAGGCGAAAATTTAAGAAAAGCGGCAAAGTGGATTTCAGAAACTTTAAAATATGAGGCGGGGAAAAACCATGCGAAACTGATTGAGGAAGCATGCCTGAAATTTGATCTTACCCCAATTGATGCGGAATACCTTTCCAATTTTTTAAAGAATAAATAACAAAAACATATGCCGATAAGAATACTTCCTGAAAATATTTCCAATAAAATTGCAGCGGGCGAGATTGTTGAGCGTCCGGCTTCTGTAGTTAAAGAGCTTGTTGAAAATTCTCTTGATGCAAAAAGCACTCGAATCATTGTTGAAATTGAAAAAGGAGGAAAGTCCCTTATCAGAGTTTCTGATAACGGCACAGGAATGGGAAAAGATGATGCTTTATTGTCAATTGAAAGATACGCAACCAGCAAAATAGAAATGGATGAAGACCTTTTTTCGATAAATACTTTCGGTTTCAGGGGAGAAGCGCTTCCGAGCATAGCCTCTGTTTCGCGGTTTTCGCTTGTGACAAAAGAGAATAAATCTGAAGCCGGGATAGAAATAAGAATTGAAGGCGGGAAAGTTATATCCGTAACGGACAAAGGTTCTCCCGAAGGCACGATGATTTCAGTAAAAGACCTTTTTTTCAATACACCGGCGAGGCGCAAATTTTTAAAATCATTTGATACTGAAATGGGCCACATCGCCGATGTGATTTCAGCAATGGCACTAGCACATCCAAATGTGCACTTTAAACTTCTTCATAACGGCAAAACTGTTTATAATTTGCTTTCGTCGCCTGATTCAGCCGCCAGAACAGAAGAAATTTTAGGAAAAGATACGAAAAGCAGCTTATACAGACTTGGCTTTTCGACTGAGAGCATATCGGTTACCGGCTGGATATCATCGCCGCTAATAAAAAGACATACAACACGCGGAATAAACATATATGTTAACGGCCGGTTTGTCCGTGACAAGATTATCCAACATGCACTATTAGAAGGTTATTCATCAAGGCTTATTAAAGGAGAGTTTCCGGTTGCTGTGATTTTTATAAACCTTCCTTTTGATGAAGTTGATGTTAATGTCCATCCTGCAAAACATGAGGTTCGCTTTTCAGAGCAAAACAAAATTTTCGAAACGGTTAAAAAGGCAGTAATAGATACTCTGGATCTTTTAGACCCGTTTAAGAAAACTTCCGTAAATTTTATTCAAAAAGGGCAATATGATAAATCGCCCGGCATTTCCGAACAACCGGTTTTTTACCGGTCTTTAAAAAAACCGGTTGCCTCTCAAAGCGCAGATGTTCCTATTCTTCAGGCAACAAAAGACGATGTTTGCACTGTAAGCAGCCGGCAAAAACAGGCATCCGGCATTGAAGATCCTCGCTGCTTGCAGCGAGGAATCTTCGACCGTAAGGATGCTGATCAATCTCAGATTCGCTCGCTAATTTCGCCGCAAGCAGCGGGGAATGCGCTCGCTGGTGCGGTTCAGGAAAGCCTTTGGGAAAAGAAGCGGTTCAAAGATTTAGCAGTGCTGGGGCAGCTTCATGGAACATTTATAATCTGTGAATCGGCAGAAGGAATTTTTCTTATAGACCAGCATGCCGCCCATGAACGAATACTTTATGAGCAAATCGAAAAAAGAGCTGAATCTTTCAGATCTTGCGTACAGAATCTCCTTGTGCCCGAGGTCTTGGAATTCGGATACAGAGAAGCTGGTGTTTTTGAAAAATTGCTGCCGGATTTTCAAAGGGCCGGGTTTGAATTAGAACCTTTCGGAAGAAATTCTTTTGCTGTAAAGTCTGCACCCGCTTTTATTGCAGATAAAGATGTCAGGGCTATCATTGTTGAAACTGTTGAACAATTAATTGAAACAGGCTTTGTTCCCGGGCTTGAAAAGGCTTCGGATGAGCTTTTAAAACTTATTGCATGCCACGGCGCAATAAGAGCTAATCAAAAGCTTTCAGACAAGGAAATAAGAACTCTTTTAGATCAGCTCGATGATTGTAAAATGCCATCTCATTGCCCTCACGGCAGACCAACATGGTTACATTTTACAATAAAGGAAATTAAGAAATTTTTTAAAAGAATAGTTTAATATTTTGCTTATCGCAGGAGGGACGCTAAAATAATTCCCAATATCAGCCAAATGGGAATCGAAAGCAGCAAAGCCCATAATAGTCCCCGGGCATTTCTCAGACGTCCGCTTAATATTTTTTTCTCAATTGCTCGATTTATTCTTACCTGAACATCTTCAAAGCGAAATGGTTTTGTAATATAATCGTATGCTCCTCCTTTTATAGCTTCTACAGCAGTTTGAACGGTGGGATATCCGGTAATCAATATAAATACTATCTTATCGTCGATATCGAGAGCCCTTTTAAGAAGTTCAATGCCATCCACATTCGGCATAACAAGATCTGAAATTATTATGTCAAATTGGCCTTTCCGGAGATTGTTTAAAGCATCCTGCCCGTCAACAGCAGTAACTACTTCCAAGTTCATCATTGCCAAATAATCAGCAAGAATATTACGTATCGCTTCTTCATCATCTACAACCAGAACTCTTCCCATAGTTTTTATTTTATCCTTTTGAAATATTTTTGAGCAAGATATAAAAACACATAAAAAGGAGATAAGATCTTATTTTTTCGGGTTAAAGTATAGAAAGATTAGCTTTGTGTGTCAACATTTAAAGATATATACTATATTTTTATGAATCTTATATAATTTAGTAATATTCCATTAATAATATTAATTACAATCTTAAGAGGGGGTTCATTCTTATGGACTTACATCTGGTTTTTATTGTATTTATAGGAATAATTGTAGGCATAGGCGCATCTTTTTCAGGTTTGGGCGGCGGTTTTTTGATGGTTCCCTTGCTGATGTTTATGGGTTATTCCGCCCAAAAAGCGGTAGGTACGTCTTTTCTTGGCATTCTCATCATTTCCATTTCAGCCTTGGCTGCTCACGGCAAACTGGCAAATGTGGACTATAAAATAGGTATAATTCTGGGCATTGGAGGGCTTATCGGCGCCCAGATCGGTGCCCGCCTTATCGAGCATGTATCCACCGCCAGTTTCAAAAAGATTTTTGCAGGCATATTAGTGCTTCTGGCTGCTTATCTCTTCTTCCGGAAGTAACCGGGCTGTGATTATTGAATTTTAGATATTTGTGCAGTTAACTCTTGACTTTTGTGCGGATTCAATCGTAATTTCTGCGACTAATACAATACTCACATAACAAAAAAGGAGATATTATGAAAAATGTAAAAATCATACTTCCTGAGTCGGAACTTCCGAGGCAATGGTATAACATCCAGGCTGATCTCCCCAAACCTTTAGAACCTCCGCTCAATCCGGGGACAAAACAGCCCATTTCCCCGGAAGATCTTGCCCCAATTTTTCCTATGCCCTTGATAGAACAGGAAGTAAGCCAAAAAAGATGGATAGATATTCCGGAAGAAGTTCTTGAAAAATATCTTATATGGCGGCCTTCTCCTCTATATCGGGCTTATAATCTTGAAAAATATCTTGATACTCCTGCCAGAATCTATTTTAAAAATGAGGGTGTAAGCCCGGCCGGAAGCCATAAGCCTAATACCGCTGTTCCACAGGCTTTTTACAACAAAATTTCCGGAACAAAAAAGATTTATACCGAAACGGGCGCCGGGCAGTGGGGCAGCGCGCTTGCTTTCTCTTGCGCCATGTTCGGTCTGGAATGTAAAGTTTTTATGGTAAAAATTAGTTTTAACCAAAAGCCATACAGACGTATAATGATGGAAACCTGGGGCGCCGCCTGTGTTGCCAGCCCCAGCAATGAAACCAATGCAGGACGCGCTATTCTTGCAAATGATCCGGACTCCCCGGGAAGTCTGGGCATAGCTATTAGCGAAGCAATCGAATGCGCGGCCACAGAAGAAGACGCCAAATATTCCCTCGGCAGTGTCTTAAACCATGTAATGCTCCATCAGACTGTTAACGGTCTTGAATGTCAAAAACAGATGAAAATTGCTGGCGATTATCCTGATATAATCATCGGATGCGCTGGAGGCGGCAGCAATTTTGCGGGAATGATCCTTCCGTTTGTCAGAGATAAAATTAACGGTAAAGATATTGATATTATCGGCGTTGAACCTGCTTCATGCCCGACAATGACAAGAGGACCTTTTGCATATGACTTTGGCGACACCGCCCAAACGACTCCTTTGCTTGCTATGCACACTCTCGGGCACAATTTTATTCCCGAAGCCATACATGCAGGCGGGCTGAGATATCACGGCATGGCGCCTATTATCAGTCACCTGCTTGTAAATAATATAATTAGAGCGGAATCGGTTCAGCAACTTGAAACATTTAAGGCCGGGATAACTTTTGCCAAAACCGAGGGATTCATCAGCGCTCCTGAAACAAACCATGCCATTGCGCTTACCATTCGTGAAGCTCTTAGAGCAAAGGAAGAAGGAAAGGAAAAAGTAATTCTTTTTAACTGGAGCGGTCATGGCCTGGTTGATATGGGCGCATATGAAGCCTATCTCAGCGGAAAGCTGTCGAATCATGCGCTGGAAGAAGATAAAATTCAGAAAGCTCTTGCCGATATAGAACCTTTGCCCAAGCCAATGCAATTCAGCAAATGAATATAACAACAGAAACAATAACTCCGCCGGGAGATGATATTTACATTCGTTGTCCAAAATTGGGTCATCAGATATTTTTTTCATATTGTATGCATGAAAACGCTAAGCTGCCATGCTTTAAAATATTGGATTGCTGGCATAGCTGTTTTCAGGTGGAAAAGTATTTAAGAGAGACTCTTACGCAAAAAGAATGGGAAACAACATTTACAAAACCATTAAAATCTAAAATATTAACCTTGGTTGAGCTAATTGAACAAGCAAAAAAAGTAAAAAATGAAAGGAGAGTTGAACGTGAAACTTAGAATTACCATGTTACTTGTTTGCAGTATTTTCATATTTATGGTCTGCATTGACAGCTCAGATGCATACGATCTGCCGCCTGTGAATTTAGGGCTTACATCCTTTCTTGACGGCGGGCCGCCGGCCGGTCCTGGCCTGTACTTTTCACAATACTTTCAGTACTGGACTTCCAGCAAATTCAAAAACAAGGATGGAAACAACATTTTGCCGTTTTTTGCCGATGAAGATCTGGATGTATGGATCAGTGCATCACAGTTTATTTATCAATCGGATCAAAAGATTTTCTTAGACGGAAAATGGGGAATGAATTTAATCATCCCTATCGTCTATGCCAATTTGGATTACGCTGTGAATAGCAAGTTATTTGGATTCCCTGAGGATAACAGCGGAGGGATCGGAGATATTCTCATAGGACCGTTTGTGCAGTGGGATCCTGTGATGGGCAAAAACGGCCCTGTTTTTATGCACAGAATTGAGTTACAGATGCTGCTTCCCACCGGAAAATATGAAAATGATAAGGAGATCAATCCGGGAAGTAATTTTTTCTCTTTTAACCCTTACTGGGCAGCAACCCTTTTTATTACGCCTAAATGGACGACCTCTATTCGTTTTCATTATCTCTGGAATGCAAAAAATAATGATCCTAACCGGCAATACGGAAATGCGGATGATACCCAGTCCGGGCAGGCGATGCATGCGAATTTTACCATGGCATATCAGGTACTGCAGAATCTGCGCTTGGGGATCAACGGTTATTATCTAAAACAGATAACTTCCAATGAGATCGAGGGGCATGAAGTATCTAACGGCGGCGGCAGAGAAAAGGTTTTGGGAATCGGCCCCGGCGCCTTGTACCATGTTTCAAAGGATGACCATCTTTTCTTTAATCTTTATTTTGAATCAGATGCGGAAAACAGGCCTGAAGGCGCCAGATTCAACCTGCGCTGGGTTCACCATTTTTAGGATATGATACAACAATAGAAATTTGTAATGATAAAACAGGTGAGTTAGATATTTTGGGGTTCAAATCCCCTTGTGAAAGCCAATAAAAATATTAATTTTTTCTTCAGCAACATCAATTGTTGCTTCTGCGGAAAGAGTGGCGAGAAGGGCTTTTTCGCGTTCTCCGGGAAAGTTATCCGGCTGTAATCCGGGAAGCCCTTTTAGTTTGGAAAAAACAATCACAGCTTTATCCTGCTTTTTTTCGGCATTAAAGCAAACGGTTTTTTCTTTGCCGGCGGCGCACATGGCATAATCAAGAAAGAACCATACAAGCGTTTCAAGTAAAAACGGGTTTGTAGTAACAACTACAGGTTCAGCCTTCTCATCGATCTCAAGTTTTACTCCGCGCATTACTGCTGTTCTTTCCGAAAGGCCCAAAATTAGAAAAAGTATCTCGTTAATATTGACATCACAATCCGGTTCATCAATGCTGTGGGCAAATTTATTCAGGTTCTTAATGATCGTATCTCCTCTTTGAACCTGCTTTATTATCTTTTGTGAAGCCGTCTTTATCCTGGCCGGATCAATAGGATGCCCTTTTTCAGCCATTACACAGAGATCTCCCAAGAGTCCTGCATTTTCATTTATAATTGCAAGCACATTTTTTACTTCATGAGAAATTGATGCTGTCATATTACCGAAAAACTTGAGAGCAGTATCAACATTTACATCTGTTTTTGATATCAATGTTTATGCCTGTTCCTTTTTAAAACATATCTCTTTCATTTTTATGATAAGATCGTCAATGTTTACAGGTTTAACAAGATAATATTCGGCGCCTTTTTCACTTGATGCAGCCTTGAAATCATCTTCAGATCCGTGACCGGTAATAAAAATATATTTTAAGCCCGGATTTTTTTCTTCAAGTTTTTTCTTAAGTTCAATTCCCCCAATTTTAGGCATTTTAACATCAAGTACAGCTATATCATAAATTTTTGTTTCAGTATTTTTTATTGCAGCTTCTCCGGTTGTAACCCAATCTGCTTCAATATTTCTTAGGGAGAGACGTTCTGCAAGAGTTGATACCAGCTCTTTTTCATCATCTACAAGCAATATCTTCATCGTTTTTCCCCTCTTTCTTATCAATCTTAAGTGGAAGGATAACAACAAAACTTGTGCCTTTTCCTACTTCACTCTGAACACCTATGCTTCCGCCCAATTCCTGCACAAGCCCGTAAGTTATGGAAAGCCCCAGACCCGTTCCGCCCTGTTTCGTTTTGGTTGAAAAAAACGGCTCAAAAACCCTTTCCAGATCCGATTTTGGGATCCCGCAACCGTCATCAGTAAAAGTAACGGAAATCAAATCCGTTCCTTCGCGCTTTGCCGAAATATCAATTTTACCGCCGTCTTTTACAGCAGCAAACGCATTATTTACAATGTTAAGAAGTACTTGCTGCAGTTTCCCTCTGTCGCTTTCAAATTGTGGAATATCGCGCGCCACATTTACCGAAACTTTTATACTTCTGTAATCTGCTTCCTTTGTAAGAAATCCGAGAACATCTTTTATAACTTCATCAATATTTACCTGCTGGATCTTTACGTCAAGATGTCTGGCAAAATTCAGCAGGCGTTTTGTGATAGTACCGCATCTGTCAACAGAATATAAAGCTGCGTTAGCAAGCTCAATCAATTTTTTATTTTCTTTAAACTCGTCTTTTATTGTGAGCATATCCTTGATAAGCCCGACTTTTTCATTAATAACCGCAAGAGGATTATTAATTTCATGGGCTACTCCGGCGGCAAGCCTGCCTATGGATGCCATCTTGTTTGAATATTCAACCTCATGCAAAGTCATAATACGTTTCTGGTCGGCAAGTAGTATTCTGTTTACAAGGTATGTGGCAACGCTTAAGATTACAACCACGATAACACTGATGCTTGCAATAAGAAACCCGATAAGTTTAAGACGGGTTTTTTGCCATGGCTTCATAAGCTCTGCCTTTTGCTTTACGATCATAAGTATAAAAGGCGTGTCGTGAATGTAATCATATCCAATCACAAGCCCTTTATGTTTGTATGTTTCTTCGTAAACGCGAGTGTTTGCGGAAAATTCCGGAACAGGCAAAGGTATCTTGTCCAATACCTTTCCAAAATCTTTTGAAGGTGTCTGGAGTACTCCTCCTTTATTTATAAGAAAAGAGTCACCCTGGCCGCTTAACTCAAGATGAGAAAGAAGCTCATTGAACCTGTCTGTGTCAATTGTAGCTCGAAGAATATAGAAAGAGCCGTTTGCAAGGTTATGCCTTACAGCAATAACAAAATGCGGTGTGCGCCTGAAACCCATGAAAACATCGCTTACATTTACTCCTTTGTACGTTGCATCTTTAAACCACCCCTGTTCGCGGTAATTTATTCCTTCAAGTTTATATGGTCCGGCATAGGCTCTTTGCAGGCCGTTTGAGTCAATTACACCGATATCAATGAAACCTCCGAATCCTTCTTTCAGATTCTTAAGAATATTGGAAAGTCTTTTCGAATCGCACAATGAATTGTAGCTATTGTCCCTTACAACAAAATCAAGGGCGGATCTGCGCTCGGCAAGAAAAAATGATACAGTCCGCCATGTATTTGAAACAAGACGGGCTGTGCGCAGGAGAAAATCAGTTTCTACGGCACGCTGCGTAACTTCATAATCTAAAATGGTAATCAAAACTAATGGTATTATAGCCACCAGGGATATCAGGACAACCGATTGTTTCCATATGCGCCTGAAATTAAAAAGATGTTTGTGCGGACCTGCAGCTACATCATGGTAATCCCAGAATTTTGGCTTTAGTTTTTTAAGGATAGACATAATATGCCCAAAGCTGATTTTATAATTCAGCAACTTTCTTTAATCTTATTTTATCATTTGCTTTTTTCAGGGTATCGCTTAAGATTTCTATATCAACCGGTTTCTGCAGATAAGCAAATGCTCCAAGCTTCATACATATTTCCCTGTCTGCTTCTGTTCCGTGTCCTGTCAGAATAATAACCTCAATATCAGGGCTGCTCTTTTTAACGCGTTCCAGCACTTCAATGCCGTTTATTCCAGGCATCTTAAGATCCAGAATCATAACCTCAGGCTCATGCTCCGAAACCATGCTTAAGGCTGATTCGCCGTCATAAGCTACAGCAGAACCCATGTCGCGCATGATGAGGCGTTCAGACAAAGTTTGTACGAATTCGCGTTCATCGTCAACAAGCAATACTTTAGACGGCATTTTGAAATCATATTTGCGGTATATATCCGTCTGGTAGTATCCTTCACCAACTTTAGTTTCCACAGACTTAACTCCTGATATTTTTTGAACGATTGTCTTAAGTTCATCTTCTAGCTTATTCAGCATGAAAACATGTTGATTTATTATAACTGTTATTACACCGTCTTTTGCCAGAACACCAACATTATGTCCTTCTTTTGCAAGCTGCACCTCAACTTGCGAAGCAAGAAGAAAGTCCTCAACGAATTTTTGAGATAGCTTTGTGGGTTTTAAAATATCCTTTCCGGCATTTTCTACTATTAATGATACCGCCTTATTTAAATCCATTTTGTCCATTGGAATAACAAGGTCATATAAAGAAGAATCCCATGGATCATTTTTATTGTAAAGATTTTTTATCCAGGCTGTCTTGTCTTCATCTTGCTTATGAATGAGTTTTATCGCCTCTTTTTCAGAGATCTTTTCTTCTGAAATAGCTACAGTCATTCTGAATTTCATATCAGCAATGATGCAGACTTTAAGAACATGGCTGAGATCCTTGGGAATAAGACGGCTTGCACAGCCCGATACAAGTAGTTTGTCGGCGGCTAAATGTTCTGCGACTGCGAGCTTGAGCCATGCAATTGAAACCTCTTTTTCATGAGTAAAATTATTAAAAATTGATTCTTTGGCTAAAAAAGCTCTTGATATTTTATTCGCCGACATTTTCGAAAGTCTGCTTGCCCTGGCAACAATATCGTTATCCATTATCAACTTGAATCCTGAGGCAGAAAGCACATTCTTAACAACGGATTCTTCTTCACAGAAGGCGCCGCTAAATATAGTGATTACAGACATAAAAACCTCCCTTTTTTAAAATCAGGCAATACGACAAACAGTTCTTAGCGGACACATATCTTCCCTTCCGTCAGCATGCGTTTGATCATAAACCGAACATATGGCCTTTTCCATGGTAGGATAAATATGGTCAAGGCCGATTTTCTCGATAAGATGAGTGCTGTTGAAAACTTTCATCACCGTTTCATTTACTCCGGAAAATGAAATATCAACTCCTCCGCTTCTTGTTCTTTCAACAACCAATGATAAAGTTTCTTCACCGGACGCGTCAATATCATTTATGCCGTTGCAGACTATTACAATGTGTTTAAGGTCCTTTTTGCTCATAAGCCGTTCGGTAATTTTATCTTCGAGATAGCTGGCATTTGCAAAAAAAAGCGGGCCGTCGAAACGAACCATATCAATATATTTGCACTGTTTTAAGCCAAAAGTCGTCGAATCACGCAAGGCTTCATCTTCATGCCTCGATAACGAAGCCACTCTTGGCCGCATACTGTTGTATAAAAACACGCACAGCGATAAAACAACGCCAACCATAATACCCTTGTCAAGATGAGGTGCAAAAGCCAGTGTGAATATAAATGATATAACTGAAATAACTCCGTCATACCATTTCGCTTTCATACTGTGAATAAAACCGGACACATTTATAAGGCCAATTACCGCCATCATGATTACCGCGGCAAGAACGGACTGGGGCAAATAGTAAAGAAGCGGGGTAAAAAACATCAATGTAATTAAAACCGTCATACTTGTAAACACGCTTGATAAACCGGTGACTGCTCCTGCCTGAAGGTTGACCGCCGATCTTGAGAACGAGCCTGAAACCGGATAACCGTTTGAAAAAGAGCCCAGCATATTTGCAAGCCCCTGCCCTACCAGTTCCTGGTTGGGATCAAGCCTCTGCCCTGTTTTTGCAGCCATTGCTTTTGCAATTGATATGGCTTCCATGAAACCAAGAAGCGATATAATTGCGGCAAAAGGCAAAATCTTCAGCATGACTCTTAAATCCATTTTGGGAATCGAAAACTTGGGAAGACCTTTAGGAATGTTTCCAACAACTTCACCTCCGCCGATCATTGTAAGTTTATCGCTTTTAATGGGATTGTTTCCGACCTTTATGCGCCAGATGCGGCCATCCGCAGAAAGGCCATCGGGCATATTGCCGGCAGGATAAAAAAGCAAATTCCCGTCAGGTTGTTTGACCCCTTTAAACAATAAATTTCTTATTTCTTCTCTTAAAACCCCTGTTTCGTGTCTTAGCATTTCTATCTGAGCGGCAACCACATTGACATCCCTTTCTGCATCAAGGATTGCTATGGGGTCGCCTTTTTCCTTGATATCTTCCAATGCGGAAGCAGTCTGTTTACGTTTTTCAGCTAAAGGGACAGCATTTTCTATTGAGATGTTAAATTTTGATATAAGCTCTTTTGCTTCAGGGGATTCAATAGCAGCAATATCGGTTTTTATATTACAATCAAAACCAAACGCCCAGGAAATAAGTGTTGTCACAACGACAGCAACAAGAACATTCGGGATTTTAGGTGCTATACGCTTTAACACAATCATAATTATAAAAGCAGATACTCCCATGATTAAAGTCGGCCAGTGCGTATAATGCATTGCGGCTTTTATAACTCTTATAATGGTTTCATAGTGATGTTCAGCATTATCGACATTTACGCCGAACATCTTTGAAAGCTGGGAAGTAGCAATAATAATTGCGGCTGCGTTTGTGAAACCGTTGACAACCGGATGAGATAGAAAATTAACCACAAGACCGAGTTTTAACACTCCAAGCGCAAACTGAAAAATTCCGATCATAAGCGCCATAAGAATTGCATATGCAATAAATCCCTGGCTTCCTGCGGTAGCCAGTGGTTCCAAAGACGCAGAAGTCATAAGAGATACAACAGCAACAGGACCTGTGGCAAGTTGACGGCTTGAGCCAAAAAGGGCCGCAATCATAGGAGGAATGAAGGCTGCATACAGACCGTAATAAGGAGGCAACCCAGCCAACTGCGCATAGGCCATGGATTGTGGAATAAGAACAAGAGCCACAGTTAATCCTGCAACAGCATCAATCCTGAATGCTTCAAAACTGTACTTTTTAAACCAGGCGAGAAAAGGGAAAATGCGGGTCAACATGTTTAGCACCTATTTTATAATAATTTAGTGATTATTCCATTATGCATATGCATATAACGGGTATAAATACATGAAACTGCTAATAAAGTCAATCAGAAAACAGACATTAGAAAACAGACTTTGGCATTAATTTGAAAAAACGTTATAAAATGGTTCAATCTTTTTATTGACTCTTAGAAAGTTTTTAAATAGGAATCATTGAGTTACACGCTTTAAAAACAATAAGGAGCAAAAATCTAAAACAAGGAAAGCATGTATGAAACAACTTGAAAAACTAATAGAAAGAATAATTTACAGAGTTAATATTAACCTGCGAGAGCATGGTTTATTTGATGTTGAGCCATATATTCTTGAAATAGTGCCTATTAGTCAGCTGGTTAAGTTTTATGCTTTTTATGGTATAAGTTCTCATCATCCCCTGTATTTTCATTTCAGCAACTCAAATCTTGCTGGAAGTTATTTTCTTGGAAAATGCACTGTAGATAACTCCGTGCTTTATAAAAGCGACATAAGAGGAGATGAATTAAAGTTAAAAGGTGACTTCTTCCATTTTGAGGGAGCCGAAATAGCTCTTGATCATGACGAAAAAATATCTGTGAGCGATAGTTTTCTCATCAAAACCCTTGTTCACAACTATTCACATGATCCTGAAAATTTAGAAGAATTTATCATAAAAAATACGGCGTCAACCTCTTATGCGAATATACACGGCGCTCCGGTTGAAGGGTGTTTTTTAGGCCCTTTTTCAACTATTGATCTTACCACTCTTCATGATTGCGTGATAGGACGATTTGCTTATGTTCAGGTAGGTGAGATGATACATCAATGGGTTGAGCCAGGAAGTATCTTAATAAAGAAAACTGACGAATTTGATTTCAGCTACCACTTTACAGAAAACGTGCTAAATCAATATATCAGGTTTGAAACCGGTAAAAGGCCGCAGGGTATTTTCATGGATTTCGTTGAAAACCGTAAAGAGGATTTCCAGGAAGTTTTTAATGTTGTGCATCGCAAACCGCAAAAGGCTGTTCCTTCCGGCGCTTCGATAAGTCAATATTCAGTTTTCAAGGGTAAAAGCCGTATCAGCGAAAATGTTCTTATTGCTCAAAGATCGTATCTTGAAAATGCTTTACTTGGAAAAGGATCAAATGCTCAGGAAAATTGTTATATAATAAATTCGAAACTCGATGGTTTTAATGTGACAGCACATGGCGCTAAGATCATAAATGCAAACCTTGGCCTTAGAGTTTTTGTAGGTTTTAATTCCTTCTTGCACGGAAAACCCGGATGCTTGCTTGATATAGGCAAAGGTTCTATCATAATGCCTCATACCATTATCGATCTTAAAGAACCGGTTTCCATCCCTTCAGACTATATTGTATGGGGTTATGTAACTAATCAGGCTGATCTTGAGCAGCATAGCATGCCTCTTGAAAAATTTTCAGCAATAGATGGAAAAGTTAATTTGGGTTCCATGAATTTTAATGGAAGCGGGTATGCTTTTGTAAAGGCTTTTCGTGACAGGATAGAACATATCCTTGAAGCAAACGGAGCTTTTTTTGACGGAAGTAAGCATAGGGGGCATGCTCAGAAAGGACAGAATATAGCTTATAATATTATTCAGCCATATCCGATGGGAGCTAATAAAGGAATATATCCTACCATAGATATAGTGTTATAGTTCATAACGTTGTATGATCCTGCCTGGTAAAATTATCAAAATACAGAGAGTTGACAACATAATATTAGGCATTATTTTAAACTATTAATATGGATATTGCAGTTTTCAGCGTAGAGAATTTTAATCAAACCTTTTTTTGTTTAATCTGGGAATCAAATGACAACCAAACGTGATTACTATGAAATACTTGGCATCAACCGTAATGCCAATTCCGATGAACTAAAAGCTGCTTACCGGAAACTCGCTTTAAAATACCACCCTGACAGAAATCCGGGTGATAAGGACTCGGAAGAAAAATTCAAAGAAGCTGCTGAAGCTTATGAAGTGCTTCATGATGCAAAAAAAAGAGCCATTTATGACCAGTATGGGCACCAGGGTTTAAACGGCGCCGGTTTTTCAGGTTTTGGCGGGTTTGAAGACATCTTTTCCAGTTTCGGCGATATTTTTGAAGATTTTTTCGGATTTGGCGGAAACAGGCGTTCTCGTAGCAAAACTCAAAGAGGTTCCGATCTTCGCTACGATATTAAACTTACCTTTATGGAAGCTGCTTTCGGAATAGAAAAAGAAATAAACATCGAAAAAGCAGAAACCTGTCCGGAATGCAAGGGAAGTAGGACTGAACCTGGAACTCAACCTGAAACCTGCCGGCATTGTCATGGCTCAGGCCAGCTTTCTCAAAATCAGGGTTTTTTCACCTTGAGGACATCGTGCCACTTCTGTAAAGGTTCTGGACAGACGATAACCCATCCCTGTAATAAATGCCAGGGAATCGGAAAAATAATTATAAATAAGAAAGTATCGTTAAAAATTCCGGCGGGGGTCGATTCGGGCTCAAGATTGCGTCTCACGGGTGAAGGCGAGTCTGGCCCATATGGCGGTGCAAACGGAGATCTTTATGTATTTATACATGTTGAACCCCATGAATTTTTTGAACGGGATGAAATTGATGTTTATTGCAAGATTCCAATCTCTTTTGTGCAGGCTGCGCTTGGAGATAAAATAACTGTTCCAACTTTAAATGGGAAAAAAACAATAACCATTTCCAAAGGAACTCAGCCCGGAGATGTTATAAAGCTGCAAAATGAAGGAATTCCACATTTAAGAAGCCATATGCGTGGAGATCTTATCATTCAGTTCAATATAAAAACACCTACAAATCTGACAAAAAAACAGGAATCCATTTTAAAGGAATTTGCCGCACTTGAATCCAGCAAACTTTCCAGTAAACTGAAAAACATTCTGCAGAACGTATCGGCAGGCAACTCCAAATAAAAAAGGATCGAAGACAAATGTTTGAACTTAAAATAATAAGTACTTTTGCGGCAGCTCATCAACTGAAAATGGTAGCGGAAAAATGTGAGAATCTTCATGGCCACAACTGGAAGATCGAAGCATGTGTAACTGGGGATCAATTAAATAACGCCGGAGTTATAATTGACTTTGGGGATATAAAAAAAATCCTATCTGAAATAATTGCTGAGCTTGACCATAAATTTCTAAATGAACATGAATGGTTTAATGGCCTCAACCCGTCATCCGAAACCATTGCAATGAGAATTTCACAAGAGCTTGACAACAGAATAAACGATCCGGCAATAAAAGTTTCCAGCGTAACAGCATGGGAATCCGATGATGCCTGTGCAAAATATATATGCCCGTGATACAAAACGGGAACCATTAATTATAATTCATTAGCTATTTTTCAGGCGTCATTTTTTCTAAATATACGGCAGATAAAAGGAATATTGCTGTAAAAATGCCATATAGTGTCATGTCAATCTTGTAATGTCGTATAAAATATGATAGATCTCTTCATAAATAACCCACAAACGAAAGGGCAGAAAATGAAGTAATATATTGTAACTCTAATGGAAGACGAACGAAAAAGGTTAATAGGCATTACCTCAAGGGGTAAGCATAGATCGCAGAAGGTTATTAATTCATTGATTTTGCTTGGGTGTGATGAGGGAGAATATCAAACAACGCGTTCGCCGAATAAGGATATGTCCCGTGTGTTGAATATAAGCATGAAAAAGATTGACCGTGTTAAAAAATGATTTATTGAAGAAGGTTTTGATTCTGCCCTTGAAGGTAGAAAAAGTAGTCGTGTTTATAAAAAAATGACCGATGGCGATTTTGAAGCTCATTTGATAGCTCAATGTCGTTGAATTAAGAAAGATGAAACCGTAACTAGTATAACGTTTCAAATAAATATATACAAATAAATCGTATTAGTTT
>DYJH01000058.1 GCA_020723255.1 Desulfonema limicola
TTGAAATTTGCAACCGAAGGTGCACGAATAATGGCGGTTGATATTAACGGCAGTGAAGAAAAAGTTTCAGCCGAGGCGCAGGGAGAGGTAGTGCCTTACAGATGCGATGTTAGCAGTCCTGAACAGGTAGTCTGCATGGTGAATGAATGCCGGCAGCGTTTTGGCAGGATCGACGTTTTATGCAACAATGCCGGTATAAATATTCCTCCAAAACGTCTTCATGAATATAGCCTTGAAGAGTGGGATAAAGTAATGAGCGTTAATTTGCGAGGCGCATTCATAGTTCTGAAATATTCGCTTGAGCTTATGTTGGAGAGCGGAGGTGGTTCGGTAATTAACACCGGTTCAATTGGCGGTTTTCGGGCAAGCCCTATGGTATCGGCATATATTGCTTCTAAAGGTGCTATAAACATGCTTACACGATCGGCAGCTATTGAATATGTTAAGGATGGTATTCGTGTAAACGCCATCTGTCCCGGTGTTGTCAAAACGCCATTGATGAATCATGCTCCGGAGGAAATGATGGAATCTCTTTTATCTCAGATACCAATCGGGCGACTATGCGAACCGGAAGAAGTTGCGTCTCTTGCCCTTTTTCTTGCATCTGATGAAGCATCTTACATAACAGGAGCAACATATATTATTGACGGAGGACGAAGCGCAGGCTAAACCATGGATCGGGGAACAGGGGGCAGGTTCCAAACCCGTCCGCACGAGGATCAGAAGCCGGGAATCAGGGATCAGATATAAGGATGAAGATTATAAAATGAAATTAAAAGACAGAATTGCGATTATTACCGGCGGAGGATCGGGTATAGGGAAAGCGATTGCGCTTGCGATGGCAAAAGAAGGTGCAAACATAGTTATTACAGACCTTGTTGAAGAAAGGCTTAAAGAGACAGAAAAAAATATCAAAGTTTACGGGAGGGATGTACTTGGCTTAAAATCGGATGTATCTATTATAGCGGATATAAAAAATATGGTTAATAAAGCAATAGAAAGGTTTGGGAAGATAGATATTCTTGTAAACAATGCTGGTATTTTCACACCGGGTACATTTCTTGAAAAAGATGAAGCTGCTTTTGACAGGGTTGTGGCGGTAAATCAGAAGGGAGTTTTTTTCTGTACTCAACTTGTAGCAAGAGAAATGGTTAAAAGAAGATATGGTAAGATTATCGGGATATGCTCATCCACAGCAAGGATAGGAGTAACAATGTATTCGGATTATGCCGGAACCAAAGGCGCAATGCTTGCTATGACCAGAGCTATGGCGGCTGAACTCAGTCCTCTGGGGATAAATGTAAATGCTATCGCATGCGGGCTTACCCCCGAAACCAATAACTTCCAATTGACCGATTTTCCGCAAGAAAGCCTTCAGGTTATAGTCGGCATGACGCCGATGCGAAGAACCGGCGCTGTTGATGATTACACGGCCATTGCAGTACTTCTGGCTTCGGATGAAGGCTCATTTATAACCGGACAGACTATTTCTGTTGACGGCGGAGCAAGTATGCCGTGACCATGTATATCCCGGCTCAAAGAATACGTGAGACCGGCAAACATGGAGTTTAAGAGGAGAACAACATGAGTACACAAAAAGAAATAAAGAGTTTATGCGGGCTGTGTCCATGGGCTTGCGGAATTATTGTCAGCCTCGAAGATGAAAAGATCGTCAAAATAATAGGAGACCCTGATCATCCCTGGAACCATGGCAAACTTTGCCCTAAAGCTGCCGGTATAATGGATTATGTCTATTCTCCTCTTCGAGTTAAATACCCCATGAAAAAGGTTAACGGAAAATTTGAAAGGATTTCATGGGATGAAGCATTGGATATCATGGCTATGCACTTAAATAAAATTAAGGATAATTATGGCGCAAAATCATGGGCAGTATTAGAGGGTATGTCTTTTGTATGCCAGGGATTCACTTCAATGGGTTTGGTTCAAAGATTTTGTGATGTTTATGGGAGTCCCAATTTCATTACTCCGGAGAGCATGTGTTACCTTTCAGGCATCACAGCCAATATGCTGACGCTTGGTAAGTTTCCTGCCGCTGATCCTGAAAACAGCAAATGTATTATTTTATGGGGTCATAATCCTACTGATTCCAATTTTATAACGGCAGAGCATATTATGGATGCAAAAAAGAAGGGTGCAACGCTAATTGTGGTTGACCCCCGCAAGACTTCACTTGCAAAAAAGGCCGACATTCATGCTCAAATAAGACCCGGCACTGATTGTGCTTTAGCCCTTTCCATGTTAAATATTATTATTTCAGAGAACTTATACGATAAAGAATTTGTCGAGAAATGGACAACGGGTTTTGATGAATTGGCGGAACACGTAAAAGCTTATTCGCCTCAGAAAATAGAAAAAATAACTTTAGTTCCTGAAAAGGTCATAAGAGATATTGCACATTCTTATGCTGCTATTAAACCGGCTTGTATTGTAGAAGGAATTAATACGCTGCAGCAAGTTCCGTCAGGATTTCAGAATCAGAGAGCAATACTTATTCTTCAATCTGTTACAGGAAATATAGATGTTGCAGGAGGTACGGTTGCTGTTGATCTAGGCGGAATAGGGATTCCTTCAGTTGCAAATTGTTCCTCACTAAGGTTGCCTGAGATGGTGAAGGAACCATCTATGGGAAAGGAACAATTTCCACTTTTGGTTGAGGGGGGCTGGACGGCACAGGGAATGCTTTTACCAGATATGGTATTAACCGGCAAGCCGTATCCTATTAAAGGATTAGCAGTAATCGGATCCAACCCCCTTTTGACCTGGCCTAATACCAACAAGATGAGGAGAGCTTTAGAGAAATTAGATTTTTTAGCTGTTATTCTGACGACAATGAATGAAACCGCTGAGCTGGCTGATCTCATCCTGCCTGAAGCAAGCTTTTTGGAGAGAACTGAAATCTGGGAAATTCTCTCCATTTCTTTTAATAAACCGTTTATAAATGTGCGCAATAAAGTTATTGATTTTTATGAGAGTTTGCCGGATCCGGAAATCTGGATCAAATTGGCCAAACGTATGGGGTACGAAAAGTACTTTCCATGGAAAGATATGAATGAGTTGCTTGAGTACGCCTATGGGCCGACAGGACTGGATTTTACTAATATATTTGGAAAAACCAATTGTATCCCCTATGGCGAAATAAAGTATAAACAGTACGAAAGAGAAGGATTTAAGACTCCTTCCGGTAAGGTGGAAATATCATCTTCAGTTATGAAACAACTTGGATTAGACCCCCTGCCGGTTTTCAAAGAGCCACCGGAGTCTCCTCTCAGTTCTCCTGAACTGGCAAAAGAATATCCCGTAATTCTTACAACAGGATCCAGAAAACTCCAATATAGCCACTCATCTTTCAGGGAGATTGAAAAATTTAAGAAAAGAATGCCGGAACCTTACGGAGAAATTCATCCGGAAACCGCAAAGCTTTATGGAATTACTGATGAAGATCTGATGACCGTAGAGACAAAACGGGGCAAAATAGAGATCAAGGCAAAAATTACGGAAGACATCCTTCAAAATATTTTAAGTATACCTCATGGCTGGGTTAAAAGTAATGTTAATATACTGACAGATGAAAAAACGGTTGATCCGGTTACCGGATATCCTTCTCTTAAGGCTCTGCTTTGCAGAATAAGATCAAAGAATGAAAAAGCAGACTGTAGTATAGACGAATCTGATACAGCGGCGACAGGTTCTTTGGGTTCGCCCCCGCCCGGACTTACGGGAATGATATATTCTACTAAAACAGGCGAAAAATCTAAAAAGCCGGTTTCTTCAAAGACCGATCCGATACTGCCTGTCAACGAACCCAATAAGTGGGATGATGAAGCTGATATAGTAGTTGTAGGCGGCGGCGGAGCTGGTCTGGCCGCTGCTCTTCGTGCGGCGCAAAAAGGAGCTTCGGTAATTCTGACAGAAATGGGGGCTGAGACCGGAGGCGCAACCCAGCATGCCACAGGAGCAATATGCTTCGGGAGCAGAGCTCAAAAACGCATAAAAGGCCTAAATCTTCCGCCGATGGAAACTATTTACAATATGGCGATGGCAGGTTCCAGTTATTCAATAAATCCTTATTTGCTCCGCAGCATTTTATATAAAGGTGCTGAAACTATGGATTGGATTGAGGATCTTGGAATAGAATGGGAAGTCATGACACTTTGGAATATGCCTAATTGTCATGTTCCTAAAGGAACGCTTAATAAACACTGGCTTATGGCGCAAAAAGATGTAACGGACCTGCTTTTAAAGCTTGGCAGGGAAATGGGTGTAAAATACATGCTAAAGGCGCATGCTTCGGCCCTGGTAAGAAAAGATAACCGCATAACGGGGCTCAAAGCCAGAAGAAGCGGAGAATACATTTACCTAAAAGCTAAAAAAGGGGTAATTCTTGCTGCCGGTGGGATTTCTAATAACCGTGAGTTACTTAAGATATATATTCCTCAGGCTTATACAGGCTGCGGCGCATCCATGGACATGCCCTCTGCTATGGGAAGTGTATTTCGTATGGGACTTGGAGCAGGTGCGGACATAGCCGGTGTCAATTCAATTTCAATTTTTGATGGAGGAATACCTTATTTTGAAAAAACCGGTTCTTTTTACCGCTATCTTTATTCGGGAGACGTGCAGTTATCGAGGCAGCCCTGGCTTTTCATAAATAAGCGCTGCGAAAGATTTATAAATGAAGATCCGGCGGTCCTGCAAATGGGCTTTATAAGCAAAGGTGCGGCTATTATGTCCCAGCCGGGAGGCCGCGCCTATGTGATATTTGACAATGATTATGAAAAAAATATCGGCATATTTAAAGGAGAATTCTGTGAACACGCCCTTACGCCGGATCTCCCCGGAATGGATGAATGGAATGAAAGTATATGCCCGAAAGACTGGCGCATAGCTGTAAAAAAAGCTATTGATTTAGGAATGATACAGGCTGATCCTACTATAGAAGGCCTTGCCGGAAAATTAGAACTTGACCCGGTCAGGTTTAAAGAAAGAGTTACCAGTTACAACAAGATGTGTGAAGCTGGAGCTGATCATGAATTTGGAAAGAAAACAGAATTTCTGATACCAATTAAGAACTCCCCATTTTATGGAATAAAAGTCGGCTCAAATATTGGAGCCAGTCAATGCGGCCTGCGGGTTAATGAAAATTTTCAGGTTTTGGATATTAATTGCAGTGCTATACCCGGTCTTTATGCAGCTTTTCACACCGCGGGAGGAGCTATAGGTGAAAATATTATGGGAGCATCGGTGCTTGCGGATTGTCATTTGGCCTATACATCAGGATATGTTGCCGGGGAAACAGCGGCCTCTAAGGGTTAGCGGATAGCCACAGTGTTTTACAAAAGATGCAAACTTCCCCGGATAATCGCCTGCCAGATGGGTTATCTTTTAATCCGGAAAAGATGAGTCCTAATAATATGAATTTTGATTTTACCGGTTCAATTTTATTTGATTTGTTCTCAGAATAGTTATAAGAAACAAAATAAGAGAAGGTGGCAAGAGGCTAGGGTGAATAAGCATTTTCGATCTTTTTGAAACATTATGGGAGGAAAGATTATGGACAAAAAAAGCTTGTTGTTTATAGTGATGGTTTGTATGGGGGCAGTTCTTTTTTTTAGCTATGCTGCCGAGGTGAGGGCCGACGACAAAGTTAATTTAACCGGATTCATCGAGAACCAGACAGCCCTTCGCATGGAGAATGGCACTAATGATGCCTACCAGCTCTCCAGGATGCGAAACACTCTGCAGGTGGAAGTTGCGGCAAGTATCACCGACTGGATGAAGTTTAATACTACCGTAAGAGGTTATTTTGATGCCGCTTACGAATTGGATCATACCATAAGTGATATTCCAAAACATGCATCTTCGGTGCCCGAAGGACGCCATAATGAGAAATTATACGGCGACCGCAATATGGAACAGGAAGTTGATTTGCGTGAATATTATTTACGCATTTTCAATGCGAGTTCGACTCTGAAAATCGGAAGACAGCAGATAGTGTGGGGGGAAGCAGATCTTTTCCGGATGTCTGATATCATCAATCCTCTGGATATGAGTGCCGGCGGAATTTTTGTGCAGGATCTGGAAAATGTGAGGATTCCTTTAAGGGCGGTTGATTTTGTTTATGAAGTTCCCGGTCAGCATCATTTTAAGATAGAGCTTGTTGCCATACCTGAAGATTTCAGAACTACCACGCTGGCAGCGCCGGGAGCCAACTGGGATCCTACCTGGGGTACGGGGTGGGGCTTGGGATTTCCACCCGTCTCTTTCTTCCAAGCCATGTGGCAGACCCAGGCAAGGCAGCTCAGAGAAATTCAGGAAAACGATCTGAAAAATTTTCAAGGCGGTATGAGGTTGCGCGGAAGGATAGGCGACTGGGACGCCTCACTTTTCTATTATTATTCCCGCGTGCAGGATGCGGTAATGACTGCCAACACCAGCTTCAACCCCTTGCCTATTATTTTAGGCGGTCCTTTTACAGTGGGTAATTTTCCCATGAAATTCCACTGGCCCTGGGTGCAAAACATAGGCGGCACATTCAATATTCCTGTTCCTGGCGGGTTTATACTACGGGGTGAAGGCGCTTACACCATCGATCAGCCTTTCGCCCAGGATCCATTGGTGAATGAGTTATTTAAAACTATTCCTATACCTGTGTCAATGTTTGGCGCACCCAGCGCCCGGTATGGGGAATCGGATGTTTTGGCCTTTTTCATCGGTTTTGACCGTCCGACTATGATAACGTTTTTGAATCCGACACAGAGCTTTTTTATCTCAGGGCAGTTGTATCAGAAATATATCTTAAATTTTGATGACCGCTTCAATAGCACAGGTATGGGAGAAAACGGCCGTTCGAAACATCAGACGAATGCCACCTTGCTCATAAACACTGAATACTTCGACGGCAAAATCGCACCCGAGGTGGTAGGGGCATATGATCCGGGAGCCAGTTCCGGACTGGTCAAAGCTACGTTAACCTATAAACCTACATACAGAATCAACATTGCCTTAGGCGGGATATGGTTGTTTGCCCAAAAGGATTCTGCTGCCCTTACGGGTGCTTTCAGGAAAAATGACGAGGTATCCCTCATTCTCAAGTATACATTTTAAGGCTAAGACGGTTTAAGATAAAGGAAAATTTAAAGGAGGTAAATAATATGTTAAAGAGACTATTTCTGAGTGGTGTGTTGGTTATCTTGCTGGCGCTTATGCATCAAAGCAGTTGGGCTGAGGGCACGGGTTTACCCAAAGCTCCCAACTGGGCTTTTGGGGCGGAAATTCCTATCTATAAAGAAATGGGGGTTACCTATAAAGGGCCGGTAAATGGTCCTAATCCGGCCGTGGAAAATGCGAAGATCCTCAACTCCTGGGGCTACAAGGCGAGACCCATAGAGGAGATAAAAGACTTGCTGCCGGAAGAATTCTACGAAGTTCTGAAAGATCCTAAAAAGTGGGGTGACTTCAGGATCAATGAGATTGCCGGCATCCCCATCCCTGTCAAGGGCAACGCCTATGAGAAGTACCTGGAATATACAGAAAAATATAAGGGTAAGTGCACGCTGGATGCGAAGGGTCATTTACAAAACTACATTGGCGGTCAACCTTTTCCCGGGAAAGATGCTGAAAATGATGCCATGAAATTGATGTGGAACAGGGAAAAGAGATATTATGCTGATGACACTCAAAGCCCATATCTGATATCAAATATCGAGGCATCAGGATTTACGAGGAATAACCTTGGTGATCATCTCGTAATGACTTTAGGTAACAGGCTGGAAGTCGATCCCAAGCCGCTTTATCTGCCCAATCCCACAGGTATCGATAACATCCTGAGTTTTCCTTATATTGCCCCCTACAATGTTGCCGGCACGATCGTGGTTACTTACCGGTATTATGATCCCGATAAGGATGATGATATGTGGATGTATATTCCGGCCATGCGCAGGGTGCGGCGGATGTCCACTGCTCAAAGACAGGACCGGTTGCCTGGCGGCATGAACTTCCTCTACGATACCAACGAAGGTTTTCAGGGGAAACTGGAGCGTTGGAAGTGGAAATTAGTGGGGACAAAGGTTATGCTTTCCCCTTGCAATGGTACGACCCAGGCACAGATAGATCTGAAAGGCCATATGACGGGGGTGGATAATCGCTACTACCGCACGAAAATGTACATAATTGAAGGCACACCGGATAAGGCTGTCACGGTGAGCAAAATTAGGCTCTATCTTGATTCTGAACACTTTCAGATAGTTTACTCCGTCAACTATGATATCAAAGGGAGGCCCTGGTTCTTTCAATATTATGGCTATGGCCCCGACGGCAAATGGATCTTCCAACCCCACAACATGTTTTCGCTCGATTTGCAGAGAAATTACAGCACCCGGGCTATTTTTGTTTCAATATCCAACAATGAGGGATTTAAGCCACAAGATTTCAGCATGGAAGCGTTGAGGCAAAAATATCAGCAGCGTTAAGTAAGAATGATGGATTCGTAAAAAGCATTTTTATGACACCTAACGGCGTTCTATAGTGTGCTATAAAAGAAAGCGGACATTGCACAGCGGTTTTCTGTAAATCCCCCCATCCCCCCCTTTGATAAAGGGGGGCAAAGGGGGATTTTTATGCCGGGATTCTCAGAGTGATAGGAAATTGGCAACCCGCATCAGGATGTAAGAATAATATCGTAAATATTATGGGAGGAGCAAGTGAATAGTCCAAAGAAATCAAGAACAGTTAAGCTGATCATCTTTGCTGTAAGCACGCTTATGTGCTGCTGTCTGATGGCTATGGGGTTATCTTACGCACAGAACAATCAGGACATCTCAAAGCCAGTGCCTTTTAATCAGCGACTTTATCTGTATAATTTTTATGGATTATCAGCAGTCAGCGGCGGGCATATATGGGCGGCAGGCAACTTTGGAACCATAATTTATTCGAGCGATGGAGGAAGGACATTTTATAAGCAAAGATCGGGCGTGCAATCGGAACTTTTTGATATCGCTTTTCTTGATAGAAATAACGGCTATGCTGTGGGGCGCTTTGGGGTTATTCTTAAGACCGGCGACGGAGGACGCACCTGGTCCCGTCAGGAAAGCGGCGTCACCGACACGCTCAGCAGCGTTTGTTTTTTGAACACAACCACCGGCTGGATTGTGGGCAGCTTTAACACGATCTTGCATACCACAGACGGCGGGAAAACCTGGAAGAAACAGGGGGAAAAGGCGGACAGGGTATTGAACCGGGTATATTTTACCGACGAAAAACATGGCTTGGCTGTGGGAGAATTCGGGACGATTTTGAAGACAACAGATGGCGGTACAAATTGGACGGAAAGTAAAAATCCTGAAGGTAAAACCCTTTTCGGCCTGTGTTTTAGCGATGTAGCAAATGGCTGGGCTGTGGGAATGGACGGTTATATCATTATCACAACAGATGGCGGGCTTACATGGAAGAGCGCAAAAACGCCGGTGAATGAAACTCTTTATGGGATCAGTGTGATTGGTAAAAAGGGCTGGGTAGTGGGCATAAAAGGAGTTTATTGTGTTACGGAAGATGGAGGGGAAACATGGACCGTACCTCCTTATGATATAGGTGTGAGGTCGTGGCTGGGAACGATAAAATTTATTGATGAGCAAAAGGGTTTTGTTTCTGGCGGCGGGGGAACAATCAGACTGACAAATGATGGCGGCAAGAGCTGGAATACTCCGGCAGCGTTGTATCAGGATTAAGTTCGGATAAGGGAGGTATCAGGGAAAATGAGCGTAAAAGAGCATATTACTTTGGAAAAACGAATGGTTGTATTTGTTGACAAGCTGGCGCGATTTGTGGTGCGGAGAAAACTCTATATTGCCTGCGTCAATATTGCCCTGACGGTTTTTTTCCTGTATCAGGCTTCCAATGTTCCACTTCGCACATATTTTCCGGATCTGTTGCCGGGAAAGCATGCATTCATCAAGTTGGTGAAAAAATATGCTGTTTTCGGAGGCACAAATCAGGTTCTTATAGAAGTTCGTGTCAAAAACGGCACTATTTTCAACAAAAAAACCCTCGATAAAGTAATTAAAATCAGCGACGAATTGCTTCTTTTTCCGGGTATTGACCGCAACAAAATAATCTCCATAGGGGTAAGCAAGATAAAGAATTTTAAAGTAAGTTCCTGGGGTTTGGAGTTCCCATCCCTGATGTTTCCTGAAGCGCCTGCCACGAAAGAGGAAATGGAAAATCTGAAGCGAAATATTTATTCAAATACCCTTTATTTCGGCAAATTGGTTTCTCTTGATTCAACAGCGGCCATCATCACTGCGGGGTTTTTTGAAGAAGGCGTTGACTGCGATGTGATCTATAATAAAATTCAGCAAATCAAGAAAACATATGGGGATGATAATAATGAAATTTTTGTTGTCGGCGAGCCGTATCTTTACGGCGTTATAAGCCATTACCTCGACCAGACTTTTAAGGTTTTTATTATTACCGGCATTGCGATCTTTATAATAGCTTTGCTTTATACTTCAAGTTTGCGCCTTGTATTGCTTCCTTTTTTTGCGGCGGGGATCTGCGCCATCTGGGGAATCGGTTTTATCGGCTTTATGGGTTATAATCTTGACCCCCTGATACTTGTCGTTCCGCTGCTGTTATCCACACGGGCATTGAGCCATTCCATGCAATTCAACTGGAGGATCAATGAAGAATACGCCGATACGGGAGATATGCCTACAGCAGTTGCCAACACAATCAGGGGGCTTTTTTATCCCGGCGTATCGGGTATAATTACCGATGGCTTCGGCATCCTGCTGATTGCCTTCGTTCCTATCCCAATTATGCAAAAACTCGGTTTAATTTGTTTTTGCTGGGCTATGGATATGATTGTAGTGTGCTTGATTCAAGACCCTGTTCTTTATCTGTTTCTTCCATTCTCGGCAGAAAGGAATCTCAAATGGAGAAACAAGAAGCGAAGCGGCTGGCTGGATCGTTTCATGGGGCGTGTGGCAGGTTGCAGCCAGGGAAAGGGCGCCTATGTGATTTCGGTGCTATCAGTCATTTTAATACTTATTGCAGGATGGTACACGAAAAATGTCGAAGTGGGCGATGTTTATCCGGGCACGCCCCTTCTTAGAGCCGATTCGCCCTACAACAAAGCATGCGCCGTGCTGGCGAGAGATTTTCCGGGTTCCATGGACCCTTTGATTATTATCGCAAGAGGCAATGAACAAAAGGGCCTTGCCGATAGAAATTTAATGGATAAAATATCGGAGTTTCAGTTTTATCTGATGCAAAATCCTTTGATTGAAGGAACTTCTTCCGTTACCGACCTGCTCAAAAACATGCAGATGAAGTATCAGGAAAATGATCCTAAACAATATGTGCTGCCTGCCGGCGACGATGGCATAGCTGCAGGCCTGTTCCTGTTGATGGGCGGAGGCGCCGAACCCGGCGATTTTGACCAGTATTATTCCGATAAGCATATCGCAGCTACTCTTGTGGCTTATTGCAAAGATCACACAGCCAAGACTATCAAAAATGTTTTAAAGTACTGCCAGGATTTTATAGACCGTAACAAGGAAAAGAACATAAGGTTTGATCTTGCTGCAGGAACTATCGGCGTAGTTGCCGCAACCAATGATTCCGTGGCGCGTGATCAGGTGCTGCTGAGCATTGCCGCATTTGTTATTACCTACATATGTGTTGTCTTCTTTTTCCAATCCTTTGTTGCAGGAAATATTTTAATGATCCCTCTTATGATTTCCAACCTTGCGGTATATGGCTATATGGGCATAACCGGTTTAAGCCTTAATCTTCAGACCCTGGCGATTCCGCCAATTGCGGTAGGCATAGGAGTCGATTACGGCATTTATCTGTTCAGCCGGATCAAGGAGGAAACGGGCCGTATGCAATCCTTTGAAATGGGGATACTAGAAGCTGTGCGTACAGCAGGCAATGCCGTAACAATTACCGCCTTGCTCATAATTGTAGGAGTTGTTTTCTGGGTAATATCGGAAATCAAATTCCAGGCGGATATGGGGGTGCTGCTGGCTGTGGTAACTTTTTTCCATCTTTTATGCACTCTTTTCATACTGCCTGTTTTGGTGAGGATGATAAAACCCAGAACTATCATGAACCAGTTGGCGGCTAAAGGGATATAGGAAGGTGATAGAAGTAAGTTCGGTCAGCAAGCATTTTGGATCGATCAGAGCGTTAAAGGATGTCGGTTTCCGGGTTGAAAAAGGGGAAATCGCCGGGCTTCTGGGACGAAATGGGGCAGGGAAAACCACTATGCTGCGCATCCTGGCCTGTTTTTTCCCGCCTTCTGAAGGTCAAATAAAAATTGCAGATCTGAATCCGGAAACAGATTCACTTGCCGTAAGAAAAAAAATCGGGTATTTTCTGGAAAAGACTCCTGTTTACAAAGAAATGAGGGTAGCCGAATTTCTTGAGTTTGCCGCAAGCCTTAAAGGCATAAAAAAGCAGGATAGAAAAAAGATCATCGCCGGTATAGCGGATATTTGCGGTTTGGGCGGGGTTCTGCACAGAATAACGGGCAACCTTTCAAAAGGATACCGGACTCGTATAGGATTGGCGCAGGCATTGCTCGGCAACCCGGAAGTATTGCTTCTTGATGAGCCTACAGTCGGTCTTGACCCTGAGCAAATTATTGAAATCAGAGATTTGATAAAGGATCTGGCAGGCCGCACAACCATTCTTTTAAGCACACATATTCTTCCCGAAGCCAGCCAGCTTTGCAGTAAAATTATTATCCTTGATGGCGGCTCTGTTTTGGCCGCCGGCGACAGCCGGAATCTTAATGCTTTTTTACATCCTGGGGATACTTCGTATTCAGTAGTCATAGAATCACCCGACGGCCGGATACCGGAAATACTGAATGAAGTTCCTGGAATTATAAATGTGGCATTGGAAGAACAGATTTCTCCTCTGGTTGCGCATTACCTGATTGAGACAACAGAGCATATCGACTTTCCTGCAATATTGTGTGAAAGGGCTTTTTTGAACAAATGGGTTTTAAGAGAGATACGCCCAGCGAAAATGAACCTGGAAGAAATATTTGTGGAGCTGATCTCAAAGGAAACGCTTCACTGATGAATATCCACACCATATTTTATAAAGAACTTCGTTCCAACTTTGTTTCGCCTGTCTTTTATGTAGTCCTTACAATCTTTTTTATCCTCTCAGGTTATTTTTTTTATACGGATCTTGCGCTTTATAATAATTGGACCAATATCCAGGGATTCGGCAATCCTGTCGAAGGATTCTTTTATTACTACTTCAACGATCTTCGCTTTATTTTAATGATGCTTGTGCCTTTGATTACAATGAGATTGTTTGCCGAAGAGAAAAGAACAGGCACATTTGAGCTTTTGACTAGTTATCCGGTAAAAAACTCAGAGATACTTGCCGGGAAATATTTTGCCTGTATGGCAGTATTAATATTTATGCTCGCAGTAACTCTCATTTATTTTCTGTTTATAGGATATTTATGGGGTTTTTTCTTGCTACCGGCCATGTTTACGGGGTATCTTGGAATTTTACTTATAGGCTTATCTCTTATCGGCTGTGGCCTGTTGATTTCTTCTTTGACTGAAAATCAGGCAGTTGCCGCCATGATAACGTTTGGTGTTTTTATCTTGTTCTGGTTTTTGACATGGAATGAAATGATGGCCGGGGAAAAAGTGATTAAGGTTCTTAACCGTTTTTCTCTTTATGACCGTATAGAATATCTTTTCAAGGGAGTTATTGAAAGTAAGAATATTATATTTTTTCTTCTTTTTATTCTCTTCTCATTATGCTTAACCCTCACTTGCTTAAATTCCCGAAACTTGTGGAAAAAGAAGAGCAGGTGGATAAGAGGGGGGTTATCAGCAAAAATACTGCTGCTTTTAGTAGTTGTCGTTTTTTTGGAAAACATTTCCTTCCATCATAATATCCGTATTGATTTGTCACCAGCCCAATCTTACTCACTTGCTGCTCAAACGGCAAAGATATTAAAAGAGTTAAATAAGGATATTCGTTTTACCGTATTTTATAAACAAGATCAGAGAATAAAGCTCGAAGAGTTTTTCGATAAACTTTCGCTTTACAGTTCACATGTTAAATACAGCCTGATAGATCTTGACAGTAATCCTGCCAGGGCCGGATTGCAGAATGCCGCATATTCCGGTAAAACCATAGTCGAATTCGGAGATAAAAAGGATATTCTCAGTTATCCTACTGAAGAAAGAATTATAAGCCTTATTATAAAGCATCTCAAAGAAGGGAAACGAAATTTTATTTTTACTGCCGGACATGGGGAAAACAGTCTTAACGCGGAATACTTATCTTTAAAAAATGCCTTGCAGGTTGAGGGATGGCAGATAGAAGAAATAACCCTGAGCTTAGTAAAAACAATTCCGATAAAAAACTCTATTCTTGTAATCGGCGGCCCTAAAACGGATTTCACCGGCAAGGAGATCGAACAGCTTGATGAATTTATTAAAAAAGGCGGGAAATTGATCCTGATGACAGAGCCTTTTATTAAACTTCCGAATCTTGAAGCTTTTTTAGAAAAATTTAAAATAGGGTTGGGAAACGGCATTATTGCTGATGATGAAAGCAGGCTTATGGGAGGTGACTGGCTTTCGCCCTTAATACCTCATTTTGCGGATGGTTTTGTTGCCGATTCCCTGAAATATCCCGCTATATTTCCCACAGCAAGAACTCTTGAAATAAAAGAAGGTGGAAAAAACTCCGTTTCGATCCTGGCAAAAAGTTCTGAGCAAAGCTGGATTATAAAAGATGGAATTAATCCTGGTCAGGGTGAAATAAACTTCAGAAACGGCATTGATATCAGGGGGCAAGCGCCAGTTGCCCTTACAGCCACGATACAAAAAAGCATTGATAATCAAACAGGATCTTCAGGAGTAATTTTATGCTTCGGAGACGCCGATTTTGTAAAAGACCGGTATATAGAGATTATGTCTAATAAAGATCTTTTTTTAAATATGGCAAACTGGCTGGCGGGAGATTTGGATCTGATTTCCACCCGTCCTCAAAAATACGAATTTCCCTATCACTATCTTAGCCAAAAGCAGGGCTATTTGATCTTCTGGCTTCTGGTTGTGGCTGTTCCTATCATACCTGTAATTACAGGCACAGGGGTGTATATTTATCGAAGATGGCGTGGCTAGAAATTCTTTATTATCAGGCAAATGAATTTCTTCTCCTTTTGCCATAGGGGATTTTAAGCTTGTCCATTCTTAATCTAAGGGTGCTGCTGTGTATGCCAAGCAGTTCCGCCGCTCCGCCAGGTCCGTTAATTTTTCCATGAGTTTTTTCCAGCACTGAGCGAATATGTGAGGCATTGATCTCATCAAGCGTAAGTGTTTTGCTGTATGCGTTAGATGAAGAAGGGGCGCTTTTGATATTGTTAGTCTGGGGAAAAATAAAGTGATCAAAACTCAGTAATCCGCCGCTGTATTCTATCATAGCTCTGCCCACGATATTTTCCAGTTCACGCACATTACCCTTCCATGGATGGTCAATAAGACGATCGATAGCGCCAGGCGCAAGAGATGGAATTTTATCGAAATTTAGCTCTTTTGTTTTTTTCTTTAAAAAATGTTTTACAAGCGCCGGAATGTCCGCTTTTCTTTCCCGCAAGGGAGGAATGAAAATAGGAAACACATTCAACCTGTACCACAGGTCTTCACGGAATTGATTTTTAGCAATCATTTGTTCCAGATCACGGTGTGTGGCTGCAATGATGCGGGCATCCACGGTAATTGTTTTTGTGCCTCCCACGCGTTCAATTTCTTTTTGCTGAATTACTCTAAGCAGCCTGGTTTGTGCTTGCATAGGAAGATCTCCGATTTCATCGATAAAAATCGTTCCTCCCATTGCTCGTTCGAAGCGGCCGCGTTTTTGGGACACGGCGCCGGTGAAGGCGCCCTTTTCATGTCCAAAGAGTTCGGTGTCGATAAGACCTTCCGGGATAGCGCCGCTGTTGACTTTAATGAAGGGACCGTTTTGCCGTGTTGATGAATAATGGATGGCATTAGCGATAATCTCCTTTCCAACCCCCGTTTCACCAAGAATGAGGACAGGATTGTTCAATAACGCTACTTTCCTCACCATCCACATTACATGCGCCAATCCCGAATCTTCGCCGATTATTGTATCTCCCCTGAGTTGCCGCAATTCCTGAGTCAGGTAGCGGTTATCATCAGCAAGTAAATTTTTCAGTTTAAGAACTTCTTCATGTCTGAGCACATTGGATAGGGAAACAGAGAACAGGTCATGTAACATGGCAAATAATTCGGCATGCAATTCCGTATACTGATTATTTCCTGCTTTCTTCACGACTACTAATGCTCCAATTCTGACACCATCCGGCAACATGGGCAGCACCATTGATGATGATTCAGGAAAGCCCAAAAAGTTTGTAATATATTTTGCTACCGGATCAAGACTCATCCGGTTGTTGACAATGACTTGATTTTGTTTCCCGAGTTCGATTATTAATTGATGCGAAAGCGGGATAACCTTGTCGATTTTTTTTACTCCGGAAATATCAGCACAGGCTTTGCATCGAAATGTTCCCTTATTTTGATCAACCAGGCAAAACCAGATATCATCCAATGGAATATAATCTTTAAAGTATTGAAAGCAGCGCCCTATAGTTAGTTCAAGATCAAGGCTGCCACATATGCAGCCCGCTGCCTTTTGAAAAAATAATGCTTTCTCATTGAAGTTCACTGTGTTTTTACTCCTTTATGCTTATCAGATATCCTAATAGCGTTTTAGTTAAGATAAACAAAATTGCAGTATACTGAAAAAATATAATACAAAACCAAAATTTTTAAAACAAAATTCAGCATACAGAATTATTTAAAATGCCGCATAAACATCTTATTGATATTATAGATATTATTAATATGGCATGATTTAAGCATTATATTTTTAGATAATAAAGATAATGTCAAAAGTTCTATAAAAAACGAGATAGATTTATGAAAATGGTATGCAGCGGGGTTCCGTCGGCGTAATGGAGGGACGTATCCAGGCGATAATGAGCAACACCGACGGCTTTGAGAGAGCAAGGGTTTGGTGTCTTGGATTTGTGAATAATAGAGCCTATAAATCTTCATCGGCATTAACCAGCCCTTTTGTTGTTTCATGCATTGCCTGACAGGGCTTGTTATTCGATTATGATCCTCAAAAGGGCTGATTTTTGTCGATGGGGATGATGAATATAACAATAAAAGGAGGAAAATAGAAAATGAAACGGAAAAAAAAATTAAAGAATTTTGGGTTATCACTGTGTGCGTTGTTTATTCTGCTTTTATATGGTGGCATCACTCAGGCTATGGATTTGCCGAAGGTGATCGACAAATCCAACTGTGCTCAGTACAAAGACCTGCTCATTCCTGCTATGTACCGGGCTGTTGAAAAAGGCGACTATGTGATTACGCCGGGGGCAACAAATTTCAAATACAAGCAGAGTGACAGCTTTATCGCTGCGAGCGCCAAAAACGCCGGGAAATTTGACGTAAGCCCAGATGGTGATCTGATCGATAAAAGGACCGGGAAATATCCTGAAAACATTTATGGTTTTCCTTTCCCGAACATTGACATTAAAGATCCCAAGGCCGGGGCAAAGATCATATTTAACTTCGATTTCCAGGTATATCGTTTTATGGGGACAATGATACATTCGCATCTTATTTGGATAACCCCGAAAGGTGAGGAACGCTATCTTTTCGGCAAAGACTACCGTGTTTACATGAATGGCCGCCCGCCCGGTCAGGAAATTAAGAACCCTGATAAATTTCTGAGCTATGAATTCCAGAACAATTATGAACCTATGAGCATCAAAGGAACAAATACTATGGCATACGTTTATGTTGATGCAAAAGATGACAAGTGCTTTGCATATATTCCTGCCATTCGCAGAGTCCGGCAAACCGGCTCGACAACGAGGTCCGACCCCTATATGGGATCTGATGGATGGCTGGATATGAATTATAACTGGTCAGGCAAGGACCGCAGCATGCAATGGAAGTATGTCGGCGAGAAGACAATACTTGTTTCTTTTACAAGCCCAAATATGCTGCCTGTGCAGGATTTGCCGGATGGAAGCATAACCAGAGTATGTCCTTACACCGAGCATACTAAACTCGGGTATGAAGATCCAAAATGGAAGGGCGCAGCTTGGGCGCCCCTTGATATAACTTATGTTCCAAGAAAAGTATGGGTTGTGGAACAAAGGCCAAAAGATCCATATTACAACTGGGGATTGCATGTAAATTATGTTGACCAGGAAACATATACTATATGGTATAAAGAAGTATATGAAAGATCAGGAGATTTCCGGGTTTGGTCCAGTGTAATATTGCACTATAGCGAAGCGCCCAGCGGTAAAAACAACACAAGTGATTTTGATGCTCAACTCTTTACAGATGAAAAATCTCATCATGCTACGATTGTAAACAGATCAGCAAGAAATCCAACAGGATTTTTATATGCACCTGCTTCAAAGCTTGATCCCAGCTATTTTAGCCTTAATAACTTCTTGATGCTGTCAAAATAGCGTAGCGGCAGCCAGGAAGTTCGGCAAGATTTAAGAATAACAAAATAAATAAATGGAGTAGAAAGGAGATGGCGTGATTATGAAACAAATCATAGAGTTAAAAGTAAACGGAGAAATTTATGAGACGGCGGTGGAGCCACGGCGGACTTTGCTTGAGGTTCTTAGGGGTAATTTGGGCCTTACCGGGGCAAAGGAAGCTTGTGATCTTGGAGCATGCGGCACCTGTACAGTATTAATAGACGGCAAGGCCGTACTTTCCTGTTTAACTCTGGCGATTGATTCCCAGGGCAAGGAAATTACTACCATTGAAGGATTGGCAAAAGAAGGTAAACTGCACCCCCTGCAGCAGAACTTTGTGGATCATGGGGCAATCCAATGCGGTTTTTGCACACCTGGGATGATACTTTCAGCCAAAGCCCTGCTGGATGAAAATCCAAAGCCGACGGAGGATGAGGTCAAAAATGGCATTTCCGGCAATCTCTGTCGGTGCACGGGCTATACTAAGATCATAGAGGCTGTTATGGCCACAACAAAACAGATATAGATATAAGGAGGTAAAATGGAGAAATATTCAGTAATAGGCAAGCGCCTTCCCCGGCTGGATTCCATAGGAAAGGTTACCGGAGATACAAAATACACGGACGATATGCTATTACCGGGCATGCTTTACGGAAAGATCTTAAGGAGTCCCTATTCCCATGCAAGAATTATAAAAATAGATACAGCCAAAGCAGAACGGCTTCCAGGCGTAAGAGCTGTAATCACCGGAAAAGATATCAGTGATATTCCGCATGGACTCCTCAGGATAAAGGGCGCCCCGCCGTTTTTCAGGGACAAGTATGCTATTGCCAAGGAGAAGGTGCGTTATATAGGCGATGAAGTGGCTGCCGTTGCGGCTATTGATGAAGATATTGCTATGGATGCTCTGGATTTGATCGAGGTGGAATATGAGGTGCTCCCGGCCGTCTTTGATCCGATTGAAGCCCTGAAACCTGGCGCGCCCAAAGTCCATGATAAATATGCAGAGACAGAGGGAAATCTTTCGACTTCAACTAACTTTTCGTTTGGCGACATTGAAAAAGGCTTCGCTGAGTCGGACTTAGTGCTTGAGGATCACTTCGAGATGCAGTTTGTTTGCCATACCCCCCTTGAGCCACATTCGGTAATAGCTGATTTTTCTCACTCCGGAGATGTTACTTTGTGGCTGTCTACCCAGGTTCCCTTCTTGGATCAGGTAGTGGTAGCCGAAACTCTGGAGGTGCCGGTAAGCAGAGTAAGGGTTATAAAGCCGCCTGTGGGCGGCGGATTTGGGGGAAAGGCAGACACTCATTCCCTTTTTCCAATTGCCGCCTTACTATCCAAGAAATCGGGGAAACCTGTTAAGATTATACATACCAGGGAAGAAGAACTTGTCTGTACCTCAAGGCGCCATCCTGTCATTGTTGACCACAAAACAGGGGTAAAGAAAGATGGCAAGATTATGGCGGTAGAGTCCAAATTCATTACGGATGGAGGGGCATATATGAGTTATGGATGGGCAAGCATTTACCTCCATGGCATCCTTCAGTTTGGCCCCTATTATCTCGACAACTACAAATATGATGGATTCAGGGCCTATACCAATAATCCATACAGCGGTGCCCAGAGGGGGCATGGAGGCATTCAGGCCAGGTTTGTGGTTGAATCGATGATGGATATGATAGCGGAAAAGCTCAACCTCGATCCGCTGGAAATAAGGAAGAAAAACGGCCTGAAGAGAGGTGTTATAACCAAGAATAAATTTAACATCAGGAGTTGTGGCCATGTAGAATCCATAGACAAATCAACAGAGGAAATCGGCTGGAAGGATAAATGGAAAAAGCTGCCGGATGGCAAAGGCGTGGGAATAGCCTGTAACTTTTACTGCTCAGGGGGAGCTTTAAGCTTTTTCATTGATGATTACCCCTCACATTCAGGTGTAAACATATCCGCAGAAGAGGATGGGGCTTTCACCGTCTTTACCGGCTCCAGCGATGTCGGGCAGGGTTCGGAAACGACTTGCGCCCAGATTGCCGCCGAAACGCTTGGGGTGGGAATAGATAAAATTAAGATAGTTGCTGCCGATACGGGCATAACCCCTGTGGACTTTGGAACATATTCCAGCAGAGTAACCATGTTTGCCGGAAATGCCACCAAAAATGCCGCCATCCAAATGAAGCAGAAGCTTCTGGAAACAGCGGCGGAAGCGCTGGAAGCCCATGCAGGTGATTTGGAAGCACGAGAGGGAAAGATTTATGTCAAAGGCAGCCCTGACAAGGGCATTACCGTTACCGATACCATCAAGACCTATTTTAGGGTAAAGAAGGAGCCCCTGACCGCCCATGGTCATTACAATCCCCCGTCAGACATTGCGGATGTGGTGAGATTTGATACAGGTGAAGTAAATTTAACTCCTGCTTTCAGTTTTGGCGCCTATACAACTGAAGTTGATGTAGATAAAGAGACTGGCGTAGTAAAGATACTGAAGATCGCGGCGGCCCATGACTGCGGCTTTGCCATAAACCCCATGGCAGTAGAAGGGCAAATTGAAGGCTGTGTCTCCATGAGCTTAGGGCAGGCCTTTACGGAGGATTTCAGGGTGGAACAGGGATGTTCGATGACTAACTCACTTTTGGATTATAAGCTTCCTACAGCAGCCGATATGCCGCCGGTTAAATCCATTATCGTGGAATCCATTGATACGGAAGGCCCCTTTGGCGCCAAAGAATCCAGCGAGGGACCAACCACCCCTACAATGCCTGCCATAGCCAATGCCATCTATGATGCTATCGGCGTGAGGATTAAAACGATGCCCATAACCCCGGAAAAAGTTTTAAGAGCACTTGAAAAGAAAGGAGGAAAATAATAATGAGACTGCCAAGATTTGAATACCTGGAAGCAAAAAATGTTGAAGATGTAACCTCTCTTCTAAAAAAGAATAAAGAGGCCGTCATAGTTGCCGGTGGAACCGATATCCTGCCGAAGATGAAACAAAGAATAGTAACCCCCAAGTTTGTTATAAATGTAACAAAGATCGAGGATCTCAAAAAAATAGATTTCGGCGAGAAAAAAGGGCTTACATTAGGTTCTCTTGTTACACTTG
>DYJH01000059.1 GCA_020723255.1 Desulfonema limicola
TTTACGGCAAAAAGAGTAAGAACCGAAACCGGTATCGGTGACCATGCCGTTTCTATAAGCTACGCGGCAATTGAACTTGCCCGTAAAATTTTTGGGTTGCTTGAAGGAAAGAAGGTTTTGCTTATAGGCGCAGGAGAAATGGCCGAGCTTGCTGTTGAGCATCTCATAAGAAACAAAGTTAAAGAGGTATATATTGCAAACAGAACTTTTAAAAACGGTGTCGAGCTTGCAAGGAGATTCGGGGGTGATGCTATTTCTTTTGAGGAAATTGCCGAATTTATAAAACAGGTTGATATTATCATAAGTTCAACCGGTTCGCCTGATATAATAGTTACTAAAGATCAGGTAAGGCAGATAATGCCGGGCAGAAAAAATCGCCCTCTGTTTTTTATTGACATTGCGGTTCCAAGAGATATTGATCCTGAAATAAATAAACTGAATAACACTTATGTATATGATATAGACGATTTAAACGGTATTGTTGTTGAGAATATTGAGGATAGGAATAAAGAGGCGGTTAAGGGCGAAAGAATTATCGATGAAGCGGTTATATACTATAAAAAATGGTATGACAGCCTTGAGATTGTCCCTACTATTGTTGAGCTGAGAAATAAAATTGATTCAATAGTATCATCCGAAATTCAAAAAACCACGCAATCCCTTGAGATTTCGGAGAAAGACAGAGAAGCTTTTAACAGGATGAAAAATGCCCTGATAAACAAAATCATGCATAACCCTATTCTTTTATTAAAAAGGACCGGCTGCCACGGAAACAATTCAATATATATTGATGCTGTTCGAAAGTTGTTTAAACTTGATGATTAAATTTGAATCGACAAATTTAATATGTTCTGGATGCCGGATCAAGTCCGGCATGACGTTTTGCGCTATTTATAAAACCGTCAAATTTTAAACCTTATTAGAAAATTGGAGACTGAATTTGAAAAAGATTGCATTTCTATTTCCCGGACAGGGGTCGCAAAATGTAGGCATGGGGCTTGATTTTTATGAGGAGTTTGTTTTTGTTAAAGAGCTTTTTGAAATGGCTTCAGAAATTTGCAAAATGAACATATCAGAGCTTTGCTTTAAGGGTCCCATGGAGGATCTGACAATGACTGTAAACCTTCAGCCTTCCGTAACAGCCGTAAATCTTTCGTGTTTTTTAGCCATAGAAAAAGAAGGTATTGTTCCGGCTTTTTCAGCCGGGCACAGCCTGGGAGAATACAGCGCTCTTTGTGCCGCAAAAGCTGTTTCCAATGAGGATACATTTAAACTTGTTTTTGAACGCGGGAAACTCATGCATCGCGAATCGCTTAAACACAAAGGAGCTATGCATGCTATAGTCGGCCTTACTATTGAAGACATTAATCAGATAATATCAGGGGCAAAAAATAATGGTATTGTATCTGTAGCAAATCATAATACAAAAACTCAAATCGTTATAACAGGCGAACCCGAAGCAGTTCAGATGGTTTCTGTTGTTGCATCCGAAAAAGGAGCAAAAGCTATACCGCTGAAAGTAAGCGGAGCATGGCATAGTGAATTGATTAAAGGAGCTGAAATAGAGTTCAAAGACTATCTTGCAACTGTTAGGTTTGGGAAGACCGTTACGCCTGTTATTCACAACGTAAGCGCCGATGTATCATCGGATCCTTCCGAAATCAGAGTTCTGGTAGGGAAACAGTTGTGCAGCCCGGTAAAATGGTTTGATTCTATCAACAGGTTAATTGATGAACAGGTTGAAGTGTTTGCCGAAATAGGGCCGGGCACAGTACTTACGGGGCTTACAAAGAAAATATTGCCAAAAGATTATCCTTTTAAGGCATATAATATTAACTCCATAAAAAATTTTGAAAATTTTATTAAAGAAGTAAAATAGGATGGACTGTTAACAGACCGTCAACTTTCATAATTTTCATTACCCACATTTTCTTCGGGTTCAACCCATATTATATGCCTTTTATTGATAAACAGAGTTTTTCCTTCCCCTTCTTTGGAAAATGCATTTATCATGACAACAAACGGGGCTTCTGATTTTGTAAAAATATCAGAAACTCTCTCATTCAAAGAGAGATTTATCTTTCCTTGAATTATTGCTCCATCCGAAGTTTTGATTGTTACTTGTTTGTATTTCACTTTGTAACTAGTTTCGAGCGTTGTCGTATCCAATTGTTTCACCTCTCCTTTCAAATAAATAACCGGAAACAATCATATCCGATATTATATTGAATTAAATTTTTTCGAAATTAATATATTACATTCTGCAATTAGATTCAATAAATAAAATATATTATAATATTTGATATTGCCTTGTCAGGGAAAAATATCTTTACTTCCGGGTTTCTTTATGATAATTGCTACAAGGTCTTAAGGGCTTGTAGAAAATTTAACAAAAGGACTTGCTATGAATAAAAAAGATGTTGAGTATTTCAGGAAGTTTTTAACAGAGCGCTTGGAAGAACTTTTAAATCAGGCTGACAGCACTGTTTCCGGGATGACCGATCCAAAAGAAAATTTTCCTGATCCTACAGACAGGGCATCTCTTGAAGCAGAACGCAATTTCTTGCTTAGAATAAGAAACAGGGAAAGCAAGCTTATTTATAAGATCAAAGCAGCTCTTGAGCGTATTGAAAGCGGTACTTTCGGAATTTGTGAAACCTGCGGTGGCGAGATTTCCGTAAAACGTCTCAAGGCAAGACCGGTAACTTCTCAATGCATAGAATGCAAATCAAAAGAGGAGGTTTTGGAAAAAGCTCTTGGATTATAGTGATGGCAGGAGAATAGATCTCCATATTCATTCGAGCGCTTCGGACGGAACATTTTCTCCGGATGAAATTGTTGCATTAGCAAAAAAACTTAATCTTAGCGCTATTGCAATTACAGATCATGATACAATTGATGGTTCGAAAGAAGTAATCCAAAAAGGAATCCCCTTTGATTTTAAATTCTTAACCGGTGTGGAGATAAGCGCCGATCCACCCCCGCCTTTTTCATGCTCCGGTAGTTTTCATATACTGGGCTATTTGTTTCGCATCGATGACGATACTCTTAACAAAACTCTTTATACCCTCCAAACAGCCAGAAGAAACCGGAATCCAAAAATTATTGAACTGTTAAACAAACTTGGGTTTGATATTACAATTGATGAAGTTATTGATTTTACAGGTGAAGGTCAGATTGGAAGACCTCATATTGCAAGGCTGATGATGAAAAAAGGCTTTGTTGAATCTATGGATAAAGCTTTTGACAATTACCTCGGAAGAGGAAAGCCTGCATATGTTGATAAATACCGGCTTGGATGCAGTGAGGCGATTGAAATGATTACCGGAGCAGGCGGTATCCCTGTTCTTGCACATCCGTCGCTTTTTACTATTGAAAATAAAAGCTTTGAAGAACTTATACATGTTTTGAAGGATATTGGCTTAAAAGGCATAGAAGCGTATTACCCCGAGCATTCAGAAAACAATACTTCATATTACCTGGAATTAGCAAGAAAGCATGGTTTGCTGATAACAGGCGGCACAGATTTTCATGGATCAATGAAACCTGAAATAAATATGGGATCAGGAAGAGGAGATTTTTATGTGCCTTATATCCTGTACGAAAATCTTGTAAATTCCATATAGGCTGATTTGTTTTTGTGGCCATTTAAGGATAATAAAATGAGGGATTCAGATGGAGAAGCCGGAACTTTTTGGATTAAATGAAAAACTTGAATATAAGTTCAAAAACATAAAGCTTCTTGAGGAGGCTCTCCGCCACAGCTCATTTATAAATGAACAGCCCGATGCACAGTTGCGGGATAATGAACGGCTTGAATTTTTAGGAGATGCTGTTCTTAATCTTGTTATCGGCCACATTATCATAAATTGCTTTCCGGAGCTGGACGAGGGCGATCTTTCAAGGGTTCGCTCAAATCTTGTTAATGAATCAAAGGTTGCAGCAGTTGCAAGGTCTTTGGATCTCGGTTCTTATGTACAGCTTGGAAAAGGGGAATTTTTAACAAACGGGCGTAACAAGAATTCAATACTGGCCAACACTTTTGAAGCTCTATTGGCTGCGATATACCTTGACGGAGGGTATGATAAAGTTTTTAGAATAATTGAAAAAATATATTTACCTATATTAGAATCAAACGGCAAATCTGCAGCAGCCTGCGATTACAAAAGCAAAATTCAGGAAATGGTTCAGACCGGCCAGGATATGAAACCGGTTTATAGTGTTATTGAAGAAAGCGGCCCTGATCATGATAAAATATTTAAAGTTGCACTTACTGTCAATGATATCCAAACGATAGGATACGGAAAAAGCAAAAAACTTGCAGAACAGGATGCCGCCCGCAAAGCTCTATATGTTCTTACAGGCAAAAGCTAATTATCTGCCGATGCATAATAGCAAAAAAGATTTTATAATTCCTGTCTTTATTCCCCATGCAGGATGTCCCCACCAATGTGTTTTCTGTAACCAAAATACTGTAACAGGATGGGGAAAAAGCATACCTTCACATGAAGATCTATCTGATATAATCGAATCATTCCTCGATTTTAAGGGCAAGAATAGGAATAGGGTTCAAATAGGATTTTATGGCGGCAATTTTTTAGGTCTTGAAACCGGTATTATAAGACGACTTCTTTTTACTGCATCAAAGTATGTGGCAGATGGCCTTGTTGACAGCATCAGGTTTTCAACCCGCCCGGATACTATTAATGATAATAAGCTTGACTTACTCGAAAACTTTCCGGTTGAAACGATTGAGCTTGGAGTTCAGTCAATGAATAATTCCGTATTAATGCTGTCAAAACGTGGACATACGTATTTTGATACAATAAATGCAGTTTATATGCTCAAAAAAAGAAATTATGAGATAGGATTGCAGATGATGATCGGTTTGCCGGGTGACGATGAAAGCATATCACTTGCTACAGCGCACAGCATATCGGCTCTTTGTCCGGATTTTGTCAGAATATATCCGACTTTGGTATTAGCTGGAAGTCCTCTTGCAGTATTATATAAACAAGGAAAATATAAGCCGCTTTCCATTGAACAGGGTGTATCGATTTCAAAAAAAATATATCTTGCATTCAAAGAACATAATATAAAAGTTATTAGAATGGGCTTACAGGCAACCGATGATCTTAAAGAAGGAACCTCGGTTATTGCAGGCCCTTACCATCCGGCATTCGGTCATCTTGTATATTCGGAAATCTTTTTCGATAATATTTTTCATGTGCTAAAATCCGGGCATTCAGATTTCAAAAACATAATAATCAAAGTCCATCCGAAAAGCATTTCAATGTTAAGAGGTTTAAAAAATAAAAACATCCAAAAAATAAAAGAATTATTCAGTCTTAAATCTGTGGAAGTTATTCCGGACATATCGCTTTTACGCGATGAAGTTAAAACCGAATTTACTGACAGGGTATAACTTTGCCCATCAATTACAACAAACTGATAATAATGATAATATGTTAAGCGACCTTTCTCTTTTTATTCTTTTATAAAAAAATTAATCTTATAGAATTGCCTCCACAACAATCCACACCTCATAAATAATTTTATATTTTTGTTAACATGAATAAATTATTATAAATAATAATTGTACTAATTTCATTTTTTTCTTGACACCGTCATTAAATTGTATCATTTATACATAAAAGTGGGTTAAAGTGGTTATAAGTGAATAAATAGGAAAAAATAATGGGCCAAACATGATGGACTCGTCAAAAGCCCATCAACAGGCTGAGAGCGTATAAGCCTCAGACTGAAGCTATGGAGGAATAAACAATGAGCATCTTCTACCGCTTTTGCATCGCTACGCCTTGGATCGTTATAATCACAAGTATTGTTATGGTGAGCATTTTAGCAGGTTATGGGGCGATCCATTTTTTTAACCATTTAATATAATAAATTAAAATGACTAAATGTAACCCAATTTGATCGGATAAGAATTTTGTATAATGGACTCGTCAAAAGTCCATAAACTATGACTTATTACGAAGGGATAAATATGTTCAGAGGGACTTCTTTTCATACTATAGATTCAAAAGGACGTATAATAATTCCTTCAAGGTTCCGGGAGATAATAAGAGCTACGGAAAATGACGGTATTGTCTTATCACGTATGGATGGAACCCTTTATGCTTATACTTTTGAAGAGTGGAAAAAAATAGAAAATAAAATACTTTCACTCGCGGAAAAAAGCGAAAGCATGCGCCGCTTCAGGAGAGTATTTATCGGCGGAGCCTTTGAATGTATATGCGACAAAAACGATAGAATACTGATACCGCCTACCTTAAGGCAATACGGAAAACTTGAAAAAGATATGGTGCTGGTTGGAGCTCTTGATCATTTTGAAATCTGGTCGCTTGAAAACTGGAATAAGGAACTGGAAAAACTGGAACAAGACAGTAAAAAGGAGGAGGTCAGAAACGAAATTGCAAAACTAGGAATCTAATCGATGCAGCCTTACCATATCCCTGTAATGACAAAAGAAGTCATACATTATCTTGACTGCAAGCCTGGAAAAATTTATGCAGATTGCACGATAGGTGGTTCCGGTCATGCAAAAGCCATTTGTGAAAAAATAATGCCGAATGGAAGATTGATAGGGATTGATCAGGATAAGGATGCAATTGAAAATGCAAAAAAAGCATTAAAGCCATACCTGTCAAACATCCACCTTTTTCATGGTAATTTCGTTTGCCTGCCAGAATTCCTCTCAAAAAGCAATATTCCAAAAGTTGATGGAATATTGCTTGATTTAGGTATATCGCTACACCAAATAATTTACAGCAAAAGGGGGTTTAGTTTTAAAAACAAAGAGCCTCTTGATATGCGGATGAATATAGATTCCGATATAAAAGCAGAAAACCTGATTAATAATCTGGATGAAATTGATCTTGAGATACTTTTAAAAAAATATGGTGAAGATCCATGGGCAAAAAACATAGCTCGCAACATAGTTAAAGCAAGGTATAGAAACGAGATAAAGACAAACACACAGCTTGTAGATATTATCTGTGATTCAATACCCAAAAAAGTCCAAATCAAACAAAAAATACATCCGGCAACACGTGTATTTATGGCTCTTAGAATAGCGGTTAATAATGAACTAGAAATGCTTTCTGCATTTATGGATAATGTTGCCGGATTGCTTAATTCAAAAGGACGTCTTTGCGTCTTAACGTTTCATTCCTTAGAAGATAGAATAGTAAAACAAAAAATAAAATACATGGAAAAAGAATGTGTTTGTCCGCCGGATTTTCCAAAATGTGTTTGTAATAAGATCAAATTAATTCAATCGTTGAATAAAAAACCTGTAATTCCGTGTAAAGAAGAAATTGATTCAAATCCAATGGCGCGAAGCGCCAAACTGAGAGCGGCAGAAAGAATATAGCAAGGTCTAAATAATTGACGAAAAAAAATAAAGACAAAAAAACCAGGCTTAAGATTGTCGGAATATGGACTATAGTTATAGCCTTATGTTCCATAGAAGTTTTTATTTACACCTGGTGCAGAATTCAATGTGTAAAGACAGGTTATGAAATAGCAAAAGAATCAGACAAAAATATAAAAATTTTAAAACTACAGGATAATTTCAAGATTGAGATCGCACGGCTTAAGTCACCGCGAAGAATTGCAAAAATCGCAACGGAACGTCTCGATCTAATGATACCAACACCTGAGCAGATAGTTATAATTCCATGAAAATTATTAAAAAAAATTATATTAAACTTCGGATAACTATTGTTGGTGTATTTTTTGCTCTTTGCTTTACATCTGTTTTTGTCAAAGCGGGATATCTGCAAATTTACCAAAGCTCCTGGCTTGCAAAAAAGGCTGCTGATCAATATGAAAAGCCTTTTAAAGAAACTGGGAAAAGAGGCACTATTTACGATGCTAATCTGCGTGAAATCGCTGTATCAATAGACACTACATCAATCGCTGCCTTCCCTTCCAAAATAGAGGATAAAACTTTTGCAGCAAATAGGATCGCAAGTTCTCTTAACATGGATGCAAATTTAATTAAACGAATTCTTTTTTCCGATAAATCTTTTGTATGGTTAAAGCGCAAGGCAACGCCAAATGAAGTATATGCTCTTAAGAACCTCGATATAGAAGGTATATGCTTTTTAAACGAGCACAGCAGGGTTTATCCGCAAAAAACCCTTGCGGCTCAAACGATAGGTTTTACCGGTGTTGATGGCAATGGCCTTGAAGGTCTGGAATTTTATTTTGATAACCAGCTTAAAGGCTTAAATGGAAACTTTATTGTTTTAAAAGACGCTCTCGGCCAGGGATTCAATGCTGAAAAGAATTATGATTATAACTATAGCGGAAACAATCTGGTTCTTACAATTAATCAAACGGTCCAGTACCTGACGGAAAAAGCTTTACAGGAAGCAGTGGTTGAAAACTCGGCAAAAGCCGGAATTGCAATGGTGATGGTTCCCAAAACAGGCGCAATTCTGGCTATGGCAAATTATCCTTCGTTAAATCCAAATTCATATAAAAAATTCGATAAGCAATTGTGGAGAAACAGGGCGATAACAGATCCAATTGAGCCCGGCTCAACAATGAAAATGTTTACGGCTTCCGCTGCGATAGAAAAGGGCGATTGTACGCCCAACACCACTTTTTACTGCGAAAACGGAGAATATACTATCGGGAAGCATACCATACACGACACACACCAGTACGGTTGGCTGACACTTGCAGATATTGTAAAATATTCAAGCAATATAGGCGCATACAAAATAGTAAAAAAAATAGGATCGGAGAATCTGTACAAAAGTCTTAAAAATTTTGGTTTCGGAGAAAAAACCGGAATAAATTGTCCCGGCGAAACATCCGGTTTTCTGGCTTCGTATAAAAAATGGCGTAATATTGATGAGGGAACTATAGCTTTCGGACAGGGCATTTCCGCTTCTCCTCTGCAGATTATTACAGCAACGTCTGCAATAGCAAACCAGGGTCTTTTAATGAAGCCATATATTGTTCAGGCTATATTGGATCAAAAAGGCCAGGTAATAGAACGCTTTGAACCGACACCGGTACGCCTGGCTATTTCACCCGAATCGGCTGATACGATTAAAAAGATATTAACAACTGTGGTAAGCAAAGAGGGAACCGGTTTTAATGCTATGCTTGATGGATACACAGTATGCGGTAAAACAGGAACAGCCCAGAAAGTCGATAAAACCGGAAGATATGCAAGAGACAAATACGTTTCATCTTTTATTGGCTTTGCGCCTGTCGAAGATCCGGCGGTCACTATACTAGTTATAATAGATGAGCCAGCAAAGAATCACTACGGCGGTATTGTAGCTGCTCCGGCTTTCAAAAAAATAGCCCAGGAAACCCTTACTTATCTTGGTATTTCGCCGAATAATAAAGAAACCGACAGAATTACAGTATGCCGGGAAAGCAGGTTGCTGAGTTGAAATTATCATCACTTATCAATGCTGTGACTTTCGGAGATGATCTTATACAGATAAAAACGAATTTTTATTCGGATCCGGATATAGGCTCTATACATTACAGGGCACAGGACATAAAACCTTCCGGTCTTTTTGTTGCCATACCAGGGCATAAGGCAGACGGCCATGACTTTATCGACATGGCAATTGAAAAAGGCGCATCAGCAATAGTGGTGCAGAAACCGGTTGTTAAGAATTCTATAATAATTGAGGTTGAAAACTCAAGAAAGGCTCTTGGCCGGCTTGCCGCAAAATATTATGGGAACCCTTCCGAGAAACTCGTGATCATTGGAATTACAGGAACAAACGGCAAAACTACTACCGCCTATCTTATAGAAAGTATTTTTCAGGCGGCAGGCTTTAATACAGGAGTAATAGGAACAATAAATTGCCGCTATTCCGGAAAAACTTTTCCAAGTCCTGTAACAACGCCTGAATCTCTTGATCTGCAGCATATTCTTTCAGAAATGTTAATTGACGGAATAACCCATGTGGTCATGGAGGTGTCATCTCATGCTATTGATCTTTACAGAATTGAAAACTGTTTCTTTGATGCCGCTGTTTTTACAAACCTTACACAAGACCACCTTGACTATCACAAAAGCATAGAGAATTACTGGGAGGTTAAGAAAAAGCTGTTTACCGAATCGCTTGTTACAGGGCCGAAAAAAGATAAAGCTTTTGCTGTAGTAAACTGCGACAACGAGAAGGGCAAAACTCTTTCCGGCATTGTTTCTGTAAAATGTATAACATCAGGTTCTGATCCAGGATGCACTGTACATGCTGCTGATTCGATAATAGATGCAAAGGGAATAAAAGCTTTAATTTCAGCTCCCGAAGCCTCTATTGGGATTGAATCTGATCTTGTGGGAAAACATAATATTGAAAATATCATGTGCGCTGTCGGTGTTGCTTCGGGGCTTGGGATCTCTTCCGGGATAATAAAAAAAGGGATAGAATCGTTATCTGTAATTCCGGGACGTCTAGAAAGAATAAATAATGATACCGGCATATCGGTTTATGTAGACTATGCGCATACGCCCGATGCCTTGAAAAATGTACTACTCTCTTTAAGGCCTGTTGTCAAAGGCAGATTGATATGTGTTTTCGGGTGCGGCGGAGACAGGGATAAAACAAAGCGGCCTCTAATGGGGAATCTGGCTGCGAGCCTTTCCGATTTTGCAGTTATTACATCCGATAATCCGAGGACGGAAGACCCCATGGAAATTATAAATCAGATATTAACCGGAATAAAACAGAATGAAATACATCGGCTTGAACCAGCTGATTCTGTAAACTTGTTGAATATAAAAGGCTACATTGTGGAACCCGACCGGAAAAGAGCAATAACACTTGGAATAAATATGGCAAAAAACAGTGATTTGGTTCTGATAGCAGGAAAAGGCCATGAAAACTATCAGCTTATAGGCAAGAATTCATTTCCGTTTGATGACAGGCAGGAAGCTATACTTGCGCTTTCACAAATAAAGGCAAATTAGGAATATGAAACAACCTATAGCGTGGACTGCAAAAGAAATATTAATAGCAACAGGTGGCGCTGTTGTTTCCGGGAAAAGCAAGCACATATTTACAGGCGTTTCCATTGATTCACGCACAATAGCTTCCGGGGATCTTTTTGTAGCAATAGAGGGTAATAATCACGACGGGCACTCTTTTGCAAAAGAAGTTATTTCACAAGGAATAAAAGGACTGGTCATAAACAGACAAAAAACAATAGAACTTATAAATAATGAGTGGAAAAATCCGGATGTGCTTTGTATAGAAGTTGATGATACTACCAGAGCGCTTGGCGATCTTGCTGCATATAACAGAAAAAGAGCGGATGTTTCTGTCATTGCAATTACCGGTTCAAATGGCAAAACTTCAACAAAAGAAATGGCGACCGCGATTGTCTCCCGCCATTTTGAAACTCTTTCTACATCGGGCAACCTGAATAATGATATCGGTCTTCCCTTAACTCTTCTCAAATTAACTCCTTCTGATAAATGGGCAATTGTAGAACTAGGGATGAATCATCCCGGTGAAATAGCAAGGCTTGCCGACATTTGCAAACCTGACATAGGTATAATCACAAATATAGGAAGAGCTCACCTTGAAGGATTAAAAACTATCGAAGGAGTTATGAATGCAAAAGGAGAACTTCTTGAAGGCATAAGACCGGAAGGGACAGCGGTACTAAACGCAGACGATGAAAGAGTCATGCACCTTGCGCGAAAAATTACAAGAAATAAAATTTACTTCGGATATTCGAAAAACGCTATGATAAAAGCCTCTTTTGTTGAGATAAAAGATACTTTCACATCTTTTATGCTTAACTTGCCCGCCGATACTATCAGGATCGAACTTCCTGCGCCGGGAAGGTTTATGGTATCGAATGCTCTTGCAGCAGCTTCAGTAGGCTATCTTCTTGGACTTAGCATAAATGATATAAAAGCCGGGCTTGAAAATTTCACTCCTGCAAAAGGCCGGATGAATTTGCTAACCATGCAAAACGGGATTAAGATAATTGATGATACATATAACGCAAACCCTGATTCCATGGAAGCAGCCATAAGACTGCTTGCCGGATTTAAAGGCAAAAAAAGAGGGACACTCGTGGCAGGCGATATGCTTGAGCTTGGAATGTACTCTGAAACATTGCATAAAAAAATAGGCAGGCTTTGCGCTGAAACCGGAATTGACAGGCTTTATGCTACAGGTCAATTTTCCGCCAATGTTGCTGCTGGCGCAATAATCGGAGGAATGGACGTTGCTTCTGTTTTTACCGGATCACAAGAAGATATATTAAGCGATTTGAAAAAATGGCTAAAGCCTGGGGATTGGGTGCTTGTTAAAGGCTCAAGGGGTATGGGCATGGAAAAAATAGTTATAAAATTAAAAGAATACGAAGGCATAAAATAATTAAAAGAAAATAAAAAAGTATGCTTTACCATTTATTATATTCCCTGCATTCAACATTTTCTGTATTTAATGTATTCAGGTACATTACTTTCAGAACAATATATGCGGTTTTAACCGCATTTTTGATATGCTTTCTGATGGGACCCTGGGTAATCCGTAAACTATCAGAACTGCAGATCGGCCAGCACATTCGGGAAGAAGGGCCAAAAGAACATAAGAAAAAAACCGGCACGCCGACAATGGGAGGAACTCTGATTGTCTCATCAATAACGCTGACAACTCTCATGTGGAATAATCTTACAAATTACTATGTCTGGATACTTCTTCTTGTGGCTATAGGATATGCTTTAATAGGATTCATTGACGACTATCAAAAGCAGATAAAAAAGCAGAATATGGGATTAAGCCCGCGTAACAAATTCATGATGCAATTAGCGCTGGCATTGATTGTGAGTACTCTCATATATATCTCACCCGATTTTTCAAGCACTCTGGTTTTTCCTTTCTTAAAGAAATTTTCACCTGACCTTGGCTTTTATTACATTTTCTTTGCTGCTTTTGTTATCGTAGGAGCTTCAAATGCCGTTAATCTTACAGACGGTCTCGACGGACTTGCCATAGGGCCTACAACTATTGCGGCAGTAACCTATATGATTTTTGCATATGTCGCCGGAAACACCAAGATAGCTGATTATCTCCAAATACCGCATGTCGCCGGGAGCGGTGAGGTTGCTATATTCTGCGGCAGTCTTATCGGGGCCGGTCTCGGATTTCTTTGGTTCAATGCCTATCCGGCACAGATATTTATGGGAGATGTAGGCTCTCTATCCTTAGGGGGCATACTTGGAACAGTTGCTGTAATTACCAAGCAGGAGCTATTGCTTGTTATCGTTGGCGGATTATTTGTTATCGAAGCTCTGTCTGTAATCATTCAGGTAGGCTTTTTTAAGATAACCAAAGGCAAAAGGATACTGAAAATGGCGCCCCTTCATCACCATTTTGAACTTAAAGGATGGCCCGAGCCAAAAGTAATTGTAAGATTCTGGATTATCGCGATTGCCCTTGCTCTCGTTGCTTTAAGCACCTTGAAATTGAGATAAAATAATGGAATTATCGGGGAAAAAAATAACCGTAATAGGGCTTGGCAAAACCGGGATATCGACTGCTATCTTTTTAAAAAAAAGAGGCGCAAATGTTCTGGTAACCGATTCTTCAAAAGATAATAAACTTTTCGATGCAGCAAACAAGCTTCAAAACATTGGTGTCAGCGTTGAATTGGGAGCGTGCGGTTCATCTTCTTTTTTGAATTCAGAAATTATTGTTTTAAGCCCTGGTGTGCCGCATAGAATTGAGCCTGTTCTTAGCGCTGCAAAAAGCGGCGCAACAGTTATAGGAGAGATAGAGCTCGCATCAAGATTTATTAAAGAACCAATACTGGCAATAACAGGAACAAACGGAAAGACCACAACAACAACTCTTGTAGGCAAAATGCTCGAAGAATCGGGTCTAAAGGCTTTTGCCGGCGGCAATATTGGAAAACCACTTATAGACTACGTTGATTGCGGTAATAAGGCTGACATTATAGTGGCTGAAATTAGCAGCTTTCAACTTGATACTATTGATGCTTTCAGGCCAAAAGTAAGTGTTTTGCTTAACATCACTGAAGACCATCTAGACCGCTATCCGGATTTTAACGCTTACGCAAACTCTAAGAAAAGAATTTTTGAAAATCAGCAAGACGGTGACTGTGCTATATTTAATGCTTCGGATAGAAATATCAGTTTAATGGCAAAAGATATAAAATGCAGAAAGTTGCCCTATTTCAGTCATAATATTACGGCCGATTTCGATGACTATGCAAAACTAACTGATAACTGTATCATCTTTAATCTTGTACAAAACATCGCCGCAATAAATCAGAAAGCAATAAGTTCAGATCATGAATTTGAAAGCAAGTTTTCAATCCCTTTTTCTGCTATACATCTTCCTGGAAAACATAATATAGAAAATGTGGCTGCAGCGATTCTTGCAAGTCTGGCCGCTGGAGGGAATCTGGCAGGAATTATATCTGCTCTGGAGAAGTTTAGAAGCCTCCCGCACAGAATTGAATATGTGACCACTATAAAGGGCGTAAAATATTATAATGATTCAAAAGCTACTACCGTTGATTCGGTTATTAAGGCGCTCGATGTATTTGACAAGCCCGTTACCCTTATAATGGGAGGCAGGAATAAAGGAAGTAATTTCAGTTTATTGACAGATGCTGTAAAAAAGCATGTAAAAAAACTAATTCTTATAGGAGAAGCCAAAGAAGAAATAAAATCCGTTCTCGGAGGCACAGTTGAAACAATTTTGTCAAGCTCACTTGAAGATGCGGTCTTTTCTGCGAGTAAATTTGCAGAATCCGGTGAAGCTGTACTTTTGTCTCCGGCATGTTCAAGCTTTGACATGTTCACAAGTTATGCCGACAGAGGGGAGGTCTTCCGTAAAGCTGTCAGGGGTATAGTGAATGATCAGAAACAATAAAACAATTTTATCCGCCGCTGACGAAACACCAGGATATTATGACATGAAACTTTTGTTTCCTGTTTTTATGCTTGTCATAATAGGAATAATTATGGTTTACAGTGCGAGCTCTGTCCTTGCCTTGAAAAAATTCGGATCAGATTATTATTTTTTGAAAAAGCAGGCTATGTTTGCTGTAGCAGGCGTCATAGCCCTGGTGCTTTGCAGGCATTTCAATTACAGGTACTACAGGGCTTTAGCATATCCTCTTCTTATATTTTCAATCATTTTACTTGCTGCGATACATATACCAGGACTTGGATATTCGGCAGGAGGGTCTGCAAGATGGCTGCGCTTTGGGGGGTTTACTCTTCAACCTTCTGAATTTGCACGTCTGTCAATGATTATATACCTTGCATATTCTATAGATAAAAAAAAAGACAACATAAAGAATTTTTACGTGGGTTTTTTGCCGCATATAATTATCCTCGGAATATTTGCAATACTTATAATTCTTCAGCCGGATTTCGGATCTGTTGTCATACTCTGCGGGTTGACATGGCTGATGCTTTTTGTTGGAGGCGCAAGAATATTATATCTTTCTTCGTCAGTACTTCTTCTTCTGCCGTTCGCATACATTTACATGATAAGCGCTGGGTACAGAGCAAGACGCTTGATGAGCTTCTGGGATCCTTGGCAATATTCAGCTGATGAGGGATATCAGATTGTTCACTCTTTAATGGCTTTCGGAACAGGCGGAATATGGGGAACTGGCATAGGAAACAGTTATCAAAAGCTCCACTATCTGCCGGAACCCCATACCGATTTTATTCTTTCTGTTATTGGCGAAGAGATGGGGCTTATCGGAGTCGTTATTATAATATTTTTATATTCACTTATATTGATAAGAGGAATCAATACCGCAAGAAAAGCCGACGATTCTTTTGGCGCACTACTGGCAACAGGAATTACAATTGCGATAGGCATACAGGCCTGTATTAACATGGGCGTTACTCTTGGCCTTTTACCGACAAAAGGGCTAACCCTGCCATTTCTAAGCTATGGCGGGACATCGCTTCTTATCAATATGGCGGCTATGGGAATACTTATGAATATCGGAAACCCGATCCGCAAAAATACATATGTCAGGCAATAAAGACAATGCGCATAATCATTGCAGGAGGAGGTACGGGAGGGCATTTGTTTCCCGGAATTGCAATAGCTGAGGAATTTATTTCAAAATATCCCGAAACAGAAATTCTTTTTGTAGGAACAGGCAATTATTTTGAAAAGGCAACAATATCTAAAGCAGGTTTTAACCATAAAAGCATTACAGTAGAAGGCATAAAAGGACGTGGAATTATCAGGCAGTTAATATCGGTTTTTAAAATACCGAAAGGCATATTTGAGTCATTAAAAATACTTAAGAGTTTTAAACCGAACCTTGTTTTCGGTGTGGGAAGCTATTCTTCCGGTCCTGTAATTATTATGGCATGGATGCTTGGAATAAAAATAGCGCTTCATGAGCAAAATATATTATCCGGAATTACCAACCGGATATTGTCCCATTTTGCTGACCGGATATACGTTTCATTTGAAAATACAAAAAAGCTGGATAATCCGAAAAAAATAATTGTGTCAGGAAATCCATTAAGAAAAGAGATAACCGATATAGCAAAAAAGGCTATTGCTGATCATGAGCCTGGCAAAATTCCTTTTACAGTGCTTATCCTTGGCGGAAGCCAGGGCGCCCACAGCATTAATATGGCGCTTATAGACGCCCTCTCGCACGTTAAAAATAAAGAGAGGTATTTATTTGTGCACCAGACGGGAGCGTCGGATGCCCAAAGTGTTGCAAATGCTTACGAAAGATATAAAATTTTATGCGATGTAAAACCTTTTTTCGATGATATGGCAAAACAATACAGTCAGGCAGATTTGATAATTTGCAGAGCCGGTGCAACTACTGTGGCGGAAATCACAGCGATTGGGCGGGGAGCAATATATATTCCTTATCCTTTTGCAGCAAATGACCACCAGACACAAAATGCAAAGGCGCTTTGTGATGCCGGTGCGGCTGTAGTGATAACAGAAAGGGATTTAACCGGAAAAATACTTGCCGATAAAATTGAATATTTTTTGGAAAACACACAGGAACTTGGCAATATGGCATCTGTGGCAAAAACATTCGGCAAACCGGATGCAGCGGCATTTATAGCAAATGATTGTTATCAAATGTTTGGCATATAAGGTGGCAACAAACCATGTATAGAAAAAAATATCATATACATTTTGTGGGAATCGGCGGAATCGGCATGAGCGGAATTGCTGAGCTGCTGCTCAATCTGGGCTACAAAGTATCGGGTTCGGATACGGCTTCAACAGATATTACCGAACGCTTAAAAAAACTTGGCGGGTTGCTGTATAACGGACATAACGAAAGCAACATAGAAGGCGCTGATGTTGTTGTTGTCTCTTCGGCGATCAGTCCGGAAAATCCTGAAGTTATTGCTGCATCACAAATATCCATACCTGTTATACCCAGGGCTGAAATGCTGGCGGAGCTGATGCGGCTTAAATACAGCATAGCTGTTGCAGGAGCGCACGGAAAAACAACAACAACATCCATTATATCATCCGTTCTTGCTAAAGGAGGACTTGATCCTACAGTAGTAATAGGAGGAAAACTGAAAAGCATTAATTCAAATGCTCTTCTTGGGCAGGGAAATTACATTGTCGCCGAGGCCGATGAAAGTGACGGATCTTTTTTAAAATATTCGCCTGCCATAGCCGTAGTGACAAACATTGATAAAGAACATCTTGATTTTTACAAGGATATGTATGCCATAAAAGATGTATTTCTAAATTTTATAGACAGAATACCGTTTTACGGTCTTGCAGTGCTTTGCTTGGACAATGAATTTATCCAGGAAATAATACCGAGAATCAAAAAACGCTTTACGACTTATGGAATGAGTTCACAGGCGGTTTTTCAGGCTAAAAATGTTTCAATTGACGGATTGATAGCAAGATTTAAAGTCTCTCATCAGGGGAAAGATCTGGGTAAAATAGCTCTTAATCTTCCAGGGATTCATAATGTATATAATTCTCTTGCAAGTATTGCCGTAGGCCTGGAACTGGACATACCTTTCAATGTTATAAAAGATGCTCTGGAAACCTTGCAGGGTGTTCAGCGCAGGCTCGAAATAAAAGGGGAAGCAAAAGGAATTACGGTTATCGATGATTACGGTCATCATCCGACGGAAATCAGAACCACATTGCAGGCTGCAAAAGATTGCTGGCCTGACCGTCGTGTTATTGTTGTATTTCAGCCGCACCGATACACTAGGACGAAAGCCCTCTTTGATGATTTTACCCGAGCATTTTATCAATCCGATCATCTGCTGATTCTTCCCATCTACCCGGCAGGAGAAAAAGAGATTGAAGGCATTGATTCCATTTTGCTATGTGAGAAAATAGCAGCTCACGGTCACAAAGAAGTTATATACATGAATGATATGCAAAGCGCAGTTGAATATCTTAAAGAAATATTAATTCAAAACGATATACTGCTCACTTTAGGGGCGGGGGATGTCTGGAAGGTCGGTATGGCAGTTTTGGATTGTTTATTAAAAGAAAGATAAGACATGCTTGATCATGAAATAAAAAACCGGCTGGCAACTCTTTGCGGCAGCGAAGTCATATTCGATGAACCGATGTCAAAGCATACATATCTCAAGGTTGGAGGGCCGGCTGAAGCATTTGTTGCACCCGAAAGCGTTGAACAACTGGCAGAAATTCTTTTATGGTCGAAAGAAAATAATATACCGTATATTGTTGTAGGAAATGGTTCGAATCTTCTTGTAAGTGATAAAGGAATATACGGGATAGTAATTGTTCTTACAAAATGTTTAAACAGAATTTTTCGCATAAAGGAAGAAAAAGAATCGGTTATCATCGCAGCAATGTCGGGTGTCAGAACTCATAGTCTTTGCCGCTTTGCTATCGAAGAAGGATTATCGGGAACAAATTTTGCTTTGGGAATTCCAGGAACGATAGGCGGTGCTATCATGATGAATGCCGGAACATTACATGGTTCAATATCTGATATTCTTGAATCGGTGAATGTTATGCTATCCTCTGGCGCTGTATTGAAAATTGTTAAGGATGAAATCGATTTTTCATACAGAACTCTTTCCTGGAAAAGAAAAATAAAAAATGCTGGGGATGGAGAACCCGTGTTACTGGAAGGTGCTTTCAGGCTTAGTAAATCCGATAAAATATTACTGAAAAAAGAAGCTGAAATGATTTTAAAAAAAAGAAATGAAAATCAACCGACTAATATGCCGTCAGTCGGATGCTTTTTTAAAAACCCGCCGTCCGGCAAAACAGCCGGACAACTTATTGATATGGCCGGCCTTAAAGGAACTCGTATAGGCGGGGCAGAGATTTCTACAAAACATTCTAATTTTATAGTTAACGCCGGCAATGCATCGGCTTCTGATATCCTTGCTCTTATGCAATTGGTGCAGGAATCAGTTTTAAACAAATATAATATTAACCTTCAACCGGAAGTTAAAATTGTTGGGATTTAAACGTTCAAAGAAAAAAATCCATAAAAACAGATTTAACAGGAGAAAGCGCCTCAGTGATTTAAAGGGTCGGATTGTCTTTTATCTGAAGATAATACTTATCATAACCATTGTACCGGCTGTGAGCTGTGCTTTTATTTTCATATATGATTGCATAACTCAATCAGATTGCTTTAGAGCAAAAAATATTGAAATAAAAGGCAACAAGATTTTGTCAAATGAAACAATACTAAAAGAATCAGGGATAAAATTAGGAGACAATATATTTGCGATAAATATCTCAAAGGCAAGAAAAAATATTATGTCAAATCCATGGGCTGCTGAAGTTGAAGTTAACAGGAAAATACCATCGGCAATAGCAATAACAATAAAAGAATATAAATGCCTGGCAGTTATAGATATTGGAAAAAAATATTTAATAAATGAGCAAGGAGAAATTTATAAAGAGAAAGACAGCTCTGATATTGCAACTGTACCTGTAATACAGGGGCTTTGCTTTTCAGATTTTGATATGAGTGAAAAAAGAAAAACGACAGCATTTGATGCTGTAATGACGGTACTAAAACTCGGACAGAAACCCGAATGCATTCTGCCAAACACAAAGATAAAATTAATACAGGTGGACAAAGAAATCGGCCTTACAATTGTTGCTTTCGATGAAAACCGGATCATAAATCTTGGATATGGCAAATATAAGGGTAAGTATGAAAGACTGAATAACGTACTTAATTATGTTAATAATGAATCTGAATTTCATAATTTTGAGTGTATATACATAGATAATGATCTTAATCGTGTGATAGTGCGTCCTTTGAATGAACTGCTGCCGGATAAATCTGACAGTAGTGTTGATGAACATGTAAAAAGTCCGTTAAAGCTAAAGCTTTAGCGTTTGATTATTAAGTAAGGAGGATTAAAATGCCGGTACAAGACAATATTGTCGTCGGCCTCGATATTGGAACAACAAAAATATGTGCAGTTGTAGGAGAGCTGACAGATAAAGAAGTCAATATAATCGGAATCGGCACTCATCCCTCCATAGGTCTCAGAAAAGGCGTTGTAGTCAATATAGAATCCACTGTTGACTCAATTAAAAAAGCTGTTGAAGAGGCTGAACTCATGGCCGGGTGTGAAATATCTTCAGTATATGCCGGAATTGCAGGAGGCCATATTACCGGTTTCAACAGCAGGGGTATCGTGCCTATAAAAGAACCTGAAATAACTCAGCAGGATGTTGATCGTGTGATTGATGCTGCAAGAGCGGTAGTAATACCTATGGACAGGGAAGTAATACATGTGCTTCCGCAGGAATATATAGTTGACGAGCAGACTGGAATACAAAATCCCATAGGAATGTCAGGTGTCAGGCTTGAAGCGAAAATACATATTGTAACCGGCGCTGTGACATCTGCTCATAATATCATAAAATGCGCCAATCTTTCGGGACTTGATGTTTGCGACATAGTATTAGAATCCCTTGCTTCAAGCGAGGCGGTGTTGACCGAGGAAGAAAAGGAACTTGGCGCACTGCTTCTGGACCTGGGAGGTGGTACAACAGATCTTGCTGTTTTTTCAGGAAA
>DYJH01000060.1 GCA_020723255.1 Desulfonema limicola
CGCTATATGAACTTAAAAACCTAACAGCGTTATATATTAAAAGAAGAGAAGAAAACACTCCCACACGTAGTATCAAAATAATTTATTATCGTGTAGATAAAAAAATAGCCTCCTGATAGCATAGCGGCGAATTTTCAACAAAACACCATTTGATAAAAGGAGGCTATTTAAATGATTAGTGAAGTTAGCAGGTATAATTATTTTTTGTCAATTCCGTTCGACAATATGCAGATCCAGGAACCACCTGATAGGGGGGAAATAGTGACGCTCTTAGGTTTTTAAGATTCGAATAGATGTCATTCTTGCCTATCTGACATTATAAAAAAGGGAGATGAGAGAAGTGAGATTAGTATGAGGAGGAGGTTATGGAATTAAAAGATGTTATGGCAATAGATACTATGTGCAGGGCTTTCTATGCCGATCCTGAGATAGCCAAGCCGATGTTTGAAATAAGCGAAGTTAAGGAAATGGTTAAGGGAACTTTCGCCGGAGTGGCTAAAAGATTGGGATTAAAACCGGGCGAAGAATGGAAAGTTCTCGGCATGATGGGGCCCGGATCGGTTGAGGGTGTTGTTAAGGAAATGGGAAAAGGGGTGCATTGGGCAGCCATCAGGAAAAGATATTGCGGCGTAACAAGAGCTTGGGTATAATGTGGCTCAAAAACAAGAGAGATACATACTCCATGTATTTTAAACAGGCTTAATCCTTTTTTAAAAAATGGAAAAGTAGATATTGACGGATATATAGATTTTTTAAACGCATATAATGAATTTATAAACCACAAACAAAAATCCTTTAAACCGATTAAAGATGATAACATGCGTCTGCAGATAGTACATATAAAATAATCTTACATTATCAGGTTTGTGTTACTGAGTTATATTAGGCTTTTATAGAAGGAGCAAATATTTGGAGATCACAAAAGATATCAATTTGTACATTCTTGGCGCCGGAAAAGTGGGAATGAGCATTGTTCAGGCGTTTGCACAGGAAGGTTTTAAGGTTACAGCCATTGATATTTCGGAAAATAATCTGAAAACCGGTTTGGACAAAATAAAAAACAATCTGGATTATTTGATCGACAAAGGCAAATTTAAAAAAGATCAAAAAGAACTTGTCATGAGCAGAATTAAACAAAGCACTAATTTTGACGATCTTTCAAATGCTGATATTGTTATCGAAGCTGTTTTTGAAGATATTGATCTTAAGAAAATACTTTTCAGACAAATGGACAACAGTATAGTTTCCAATGAAGCGCTTTTACTTACAAATACATCTTCTCTTTCGATTTCCGCTATCGCATCGGCGACAAAAAGGCCTGAGTATGTTGCCGGAATGCATTTTTTCAATCCCGTACCGGTAATGAAACTGGTTGAAATAGTAAGAGGTGTTGAAACTTCGGATGATACGGTAGAAAAGATCATAGAGCTTGCTGGGCTTTTGAATAAAACCGCCATTGTCGCAAAAGACAGTCCCGGTTTTATTGTAAACAGGCTGCTGAATGCACTGTTTATAGAAGCATGCAGAATTGTAGAAGAAGGAGTCGGCACACCACACGATATTGATACCGGCTTAAAGCTGGGGCTCGGCCATCCCAATGGGCCCTTTGAACTAGTTGATAATCTTGATGCAATTCCTTTAATATTGCATGTGTGTGAATATATGTCACAAGAACTGGGTTCCCGGTTTAAACCGCCGGTTTGGATAAAAAACTATGAAAAGTCCGGAAGAACCGGCAAAGGGAGCAAAAAAGGCATATATGAGTATTAATTTACTTATTATTCATCTTATCAACCCATTTATAAATAACTTCACGGTATTTAAAACCTATTATCATGCAAATGATACAAATAACCGTTATCAAAGCAAAGGCTCCGTATGACTTATCATAAAGGGACGCTCCCTGAAGGCTCAGCATTAAAGTCCCCGGCATGCGGCCAACAGCAGCTATAAGAACAAATGCTTTCACCGGAAGAGCGCTCAGCCCGAGAATAATACAAAGATAATCTTTAGGAAAGCCCGGAAAAATAAATAATATAACAAGAACCATGATTCCCTGGTGTTTAATTATGGAATCAAATTTTTCCAGATAGCCGGAAGGAAGTATTCTTCTGATATAGCGCTTGCCTAAAAAACGGCCTATCAAAAAACTTATCCAGGAGCCTGCTGCAAGTCCTATGCTTGAATAAATAAATCCCGGTATAGCTCCGAAAAGATATCCGCTAATAAAACCAGTCGCTTCTCCCGGAATGGGAGCAAATATAACCTGAAGAATCTGAATTGCAATAAACACCACCGGCGCAACAATTCCGAATGAAGTGATAAAAATTTTAATCTGTTCCCTGTCGGAAAAAAGGTTCCAATAATGAAGAATCAAATCCCATATTGGAGCTCTACAAATATATGATATTACTGAAACCGCAATAATGCACACGCCTATAACAAGCAGAATTATGATTTTTTGGAAACGGAGATTTGTCATAAGAACAAACAAGCCTTCGCTTATACTGTTTTCTGCTGAGCTTTTTCCAGGGCTGCGACAGCCGGCAAGGTTTTACCTTCAAGCAACTCTAAAAAAGCACCGCCTCCCGTTGAAATAAAAGTCATTTTATCTGCTTTATTTGCTTTATGGACAGCCAGATCAGTATCTCCTCCTCCGACTATAGTCAAGGCATGGGAATCCGCCAAAGCATTTACCATAGCCATTGTGCCTTTGCTGAAAGGATCCATTTCAAATGCTCCTAAAGGACCATTCCATATTATCGTATTTGCATCATTTAACGCTTCCGAGAAAAGCATTGAGGTGGCAGGCCCTATATCAAGAACCATCCATCCTTTTGGTATTTCGAAAACGGGCACAATTTTTGTACCGGCATCGGGAGAGAAAGAATCCGCAGCAACACCGTCAACCGGAAGATATAGCTTAACGCCTTTTTCATAAGCTTTCTTAATTGTAGATGCGGCAATTTCCAGAAGATCTTCTTCAACCTTTGAACTTCCAACATCGATACCCTGGCTTTTCAAAAAAGTATTGGCCATTGCACCGCCTATTATCAGTTTGTCCACACGCTGAATCATGTTTTCAAGAGCAGCAAGCTTGGTTGAAACTTTTGCTCCTCCTACCACAGCAACAAGCGGCCGCCGGGGATTTGTCATGGCTTTTTCAAAGTATTCCAGTTCTTTCTGAAGCAATAATCCGGCAACCGATACGGGTGCATGCTCTGTTATTGCCGCAACCGAAGCATTAGCCCTGTGTGAAACTGCAAAAGCATCATTAACATATACATCGCAAAGCAGGGCCAGTTCTTTAGCGAAAGTATCATCATTTTTTTCTTCTTCAGGATGGAATCTTAAATTTTCAAGAAGCAGCGCATCTCCTTCAGACATTGAAGATATCAAAGAATTCACTTCAGGCCCTATGCAGTCCGACGCCATCTTAATTTCTTTGCCTATATAAGCGCCAAGAAGTTTTGCAACCGGAGCAAGACTGAACTGTGGTGATACTTTACCCTTTGGTCTTCCAAGATGAGATGCAATAATAAGTATTGCTTTATTTTCTATCGCATATTTTAAAGTCGGCAGCACAAAATTTATCCTGGTATCATCTGTTATATTAAGCTTTTCATCCAGAGGAACATTAAAATCAACTCTTATAAACACCCGTTTGCCTGAAAGGTTAACATCTTTTATGGTTTTCAAAACTTCCTCCTTGCTTATGCTGTTTTTTTCTTTTCATGCGCTTTGCGGTGAAATTCTTTTTTATCAGACCACCTTTTAAAAAAACCGAACACACCGGCTTCATAAAACCTCCCTGCTAATTCTTCACGTGCTTTTAGTCCTTCTTCTCCATCCATAGCTGTTTTTAAGCAATCCGTCTTTAAATCGCAGGAAAGGCACGGTTGTGGAGAACATCTCAGGCCGTTTTCCGTCATCGGGAATACTGCATCAAGTTTTCCAAAACAATCCGGTTGCATAATATTCTGATTCACCAAACCTTAAGCTCTTTTACCTGTGCATCAAATTCGCGGTTAATCTTTTCGATATAACCATGATCCGCAAAGCTGAAATATTTATTGTCTCCTATTACAATATGTTCATGAACAGCAACTCCCATAACTTTGCAGGCGAATATAAGCTGTTTTGTAACTGAAATATCTTCGGAAGAAGGCGCAGGATCTCCTGAAGGATGGTTATGCGCAAATATCAATGCTGCTGCGTGATAATCAAGAGCGGCGCGCGCAACTTCTCTTGGATATACCGAGCTTGATGTGAGCGAACCCTTAAAGAGCGTCTCAGCCCTTATAACTTTGTTCTTGGCGTCGAGGAAAATTACTTCAAAGCACTCTATGTTTTTATCCCGCAGATTATGATTAAGATAATCAAATAATTCTTTGGAGTTGTTTATAGGGTCTTTGTTGATTATTTTTTTTTCGAGATGCCTTTTTGCAACTTCATTAACAAGTTTGATTCCAAAAAGGTTTACCGGGCCTATGCCTTTTATCTCGCACAATTCACCGGGAGATGCTTCAAGAACCCCCTGAAAAGTCTTAAATTTATGTAAAGCAGCTTTTGCGGCTTCCTTGCAGTCTTTGCGCGGAGTTGCAAGGGTCAGTAAAAGTTCTATTACTTCGTAATCATGGAAACCGGAAAGACCTGAGGTCAGAAATTTTTCACGAAGCCTTTGTCTGTGACCTTCGCCTTTATTATTTTTTTTATCTGTGCTCATCAATTTCCTGTTTAAGGTCTCGCGTCATAAGCTTCAGAAGAGCTTCTTTCGGAGAAATATTTTCGTATAGTATGCTGTAAATTTCTTGAGTAATAGGCATTTCAACGCCAAGTTTTTTAGAAAGATCATAAACCGACTTTGTCGTGTTTATCCCTTCGGCAACCATGCACATTTCTGAAAGGATATCCTTAAGTTTCTTACTTTCTCCTATTTTTTTGCCTACCATATGATTTCTGCTCAAGTCACCGGTACAGGTAAGAACCAAGTCGCCTGCTCCGGCAAGACCTGTAAATGTTTCCGGTTTTGCACCCATTGCTTTACCCAGACGTTTTATTTCAGCAAGGCCTCTTGTTATCAGTGCTGCTCTAGTATTTAAACCCAGGCCAAGACCGTCTATTATTCCTGCAGCAATAGCAATAACATTTTTGACGGCGCCGCCCAATTCAACGCCTATTATATCGTCGTTAGTATATACCCTAAAAAATTGAGTTGCAAATAAATGCTGGATAAAAGATGCAACATCAGGACGTTTTGAAGCCACCGTCACAGCAGTAGGATAGTTTTTTGCCACCTCCCTTGCAAAACTCGGCCCTGAAAGTACAGCAAAATTATCTTCCGGGATACTGCTGATGCATTCCTTAAGAACACCGGTCATTGTCAAATGCGTGCTGTTTTCAATTCCCTTTGAAGCGGATACTATTATAGTGCCTTTATCAATAAGGCCGGAAATCTTTTTAGCTGTGATGCGCATCACATGTGACGGAACGACTATCAGCACCATGTCTTTTTCCTTAACCGCATCGGCAATATCATTTGAAGGAAAGATATTTGAAGAAAGCGATATGTCAGGAAGAAATACTTTGTTTTCCCGATATTTATCAATATCTTCTTTTACTTCCTTTTCAAAAACCCAGAAATCAACCTTGAACCCTTTATTGCCGAGCAAATTGGCAAGCGCTGTGCCCCAGCTTCCTGCCCCCACCACACCTATTTTAGCGTTGTTGATATTTGAAATACTTTTCATAAAAATCCGTATCAGTCTTTTTCGGCAAGCCTTGCCGCTCCGATAACTTTTTCGGTCGCTTCCCTGTTAATCAGCTTCACACCCTGAGTGTTGCGGCTGATAACGGAAATCCCGCTTATGGGAGTGCGAATCATTTTGCCGGAATCCGTCATGAGCATAAGATCATCATCTTCATCAACAATCAGTATAGCAACCACCTGGCCGTTTCTTTCGCTCGTTTTTATGCCTATAACACCCATTCCTCCCCTTTTATGTACAGGATATTCATCTATAGAGGTTCTTTTGCCAAAGCCGTTTTCAGTAACTGCAAAAAGTGTCTGGCCATGAGTTAAAACCTCCATTCCCACTATTCTATCATCATCGGCAAGGCGTATCCCGCGCATCCCTCCTGCCACACGGCCTGTCGGTCTAACATCCGATTCGTGGAAACGGATACACTTCCCTTTGGCAGAACACACAAAAACATTAAGCGTGCCATCGGTAATACGCACTGCTATAAGTTCATCTCCTTCATCAAGGTTTAAAGCTATAATCCCACCAACTCTCGGACGGCTGTATGCCATAAGATCTGTCTTTTTAACCTGGCCGCGCTTGGTTGCCATGATTACATAAGAACCGGGTTCAAAATCCCTTACAGCGAGAACCGTGGTCAGTTTTTCACCTTCCGCAAAATTTAAGAGATTAACTATGGCTTTTCCCCGGCTGGTCCGGCTTGCTTCAGGTATATCATACACTTTGCACCAGTAAACTTTCCCCTGGTTTGTGAAAAACAGAAAAGTATGATGGGTAGAGGCAACAAAAAGAAGCGAAACGAAGTCCTCTTCTTTTGTTGTCATAGCTGTTTTACCTTTGCCTCCGCGCCCTTGCGCATTATAAATGCTTGCGGGTGTCCTCTTAATATATCCGTTCTTGGAAACAGTAACAACCATATCCTCTTCAACGATTAAATCCTCAATGGAAATATTTTCCGTTTCATCCGTAATTTCGGTGCGCCGCGAATCGCCGTATTCGTTTTTTATCTGGGTAAGCTCGTCTTTTATGATATTTAACACGAGGCTTTCACTGGAAAGGATTTCCTTGTACCTTGCAATATCTTTTATTAAACTGTCATATTCCTCAATTATCTTTTCCCGCTCAAGGCCGGTAAGCCTTTGAAGACGCATATCCAGCACAGCCTGAGCCTGGATAGGAGTCATATCAAATTTAGATATCAGTGATTGTTTGGCTTCTGCGGGAGATTTAGAGTTCTTAATCAATGAAATTACTGCGTCTATATTGTCTATAGCTATCTTTAATCCTTCAAGTATATGAGCCCGCGCTTCAGCCTTTTTTAACTCAAACTTTGTCCGCTTTATTATGATATCTTTCCGGTGCAGAACAAAATACTCAAGAATTTCCTTTAATGCCAGAACCTCAGGTCTGTTGTTGACAACGGCAAGGAAGATAATTCCGAATGTGCTTTCCATCCTAGTATGCTTATAAAGCTGATTTATTATAACTTTTGCCATTTGATCTTTCTTAAGGCCAAGAGCTATTCGCATACCGTCCCTGTCCGATTCATCCCTTACATACTTTACTCCTTCTATCTGCTTATCTCGGATCATCTCGGCAATTTTTTCTATCAGCCCTGCCTTATTGACCATGTAAGGAAGCTCTGTAATTACTATGGTTTCGCTTTGGCTCTTTTTATCAATTTCCACCATAACACGGGCGCGAACCTTTACTTTACCTCTTCCGGTGGAATAAGCCTCGAGTATTCCACCTCTCCCGTAAATTATGCCTGCTGTAGGAAAATCAGGTCCGGGCACTATTTTTATCAGCTCCTCACAGGTAATTCCTGGATTATCTATAAGAGTTTTTATCGCTTCTGCAACCTCGGATAGATTATGTGGAGGAATGCTTGTCGCCATACCTACAGCAATGCCTGAGGATCCGTTTATCAGAAGACATGGAATTTTAGCAGGCAGTATTGAAGGCTCAGTCAGAGATTCATCATAATTCGGCACAAAATCAACAGTCTCCCTGTCGATATCTTCCATCATTTCATGCGCAAGGCGTGTAAGCCTTATTTCTGTATAACGCATTGCTGCAGGGGGATCTCCATCTACGGAACCGAAATTACCCTGGCCGTCAACAAGCAAATATCTTAATGAAAAGTCCTGGGCCATACGAACAATTGTATCATAAACAGCCGTATCTCCATGCGGATGATACTTACCTATCACATCGCCAACAATTCTGGCTGATTTTTTATAAGGCTTATTCCAGTCATTTTTAAGCTCTCGCATGGCATAGAGAATGCGGCGATGAACAGGCTTAAGGCCATCGCGGACATCAGGCAAAGCCCTCCCGATAATTACGCTCATAGCGTAATCGAGATAAGACTTCTTCATTTCCGTCTCAATGTTGATCTCCGACAATTTTTCAGTTTGTATCATATTTAAAAGCCCTATTTTCTTTCAATAATCATGGCCATTCCCATACCGCCGCCTATACACATGGAAACAAGGCCTGTAGAATATCCTTTTCTCTTCATCTGGTTCATTCCTGAAACCATTTGGCGCGCTCCGGTGCATCCTATGGGATGTCCCAATGAGATACCGCTTCCCAGTTCATTCGGTCTGTCATTATCAATGCCAAGTTCACGCATACAACCGATGGCCTGGGATGCAAATGCTTCATTCAATTCAATCATGTCGATGTCTTTTAACGTCATGCCTGCTGATTTCAATGCTTTTTTAATGGCAGGAACAGGACCAATGCCCATATATGCAGGATCAACACCGCCCGATGCAAATGACTTGATATAGACAACAGGCTCAAGGCCAAGTTCTTTTGCCTTTTCCCGGCTCATCATAACAACAGCCGCTGCGCCGTCATTTATTCCCGACGCATTTCCGGCAGTCACGGTTCCGTCTTTTTTGAATGCCGGTTGTAATTTTGCCATTTTTTCAACGCTTGTTTCCATTGGACGCTCATCCGTATCCACAACAGTATCGCCTTTTCGCGTCTTTATAACAACAGGTGTTATTTCTTCTGCAAATATGCCGTTTTTTATTGCAGCCATAGCCCTTTGATGGCTTAAAGCGCCAAGCTGATCCTGCTCCTCTCTGCTGATCCCGTACATAGCAGCAATATTTTCAGCAGTTAACCCCATATGATAGCCGTAAAAGATCTCATATAATCCATCTAAAACCATTAAATCACAGATCTGGCCGGTTCCTGAGATTTCCATTCTATACCCCCACCGGGCTTTCGGAAGGGCCATCGGCACAAGACTCATGTTTTCCTGCCCTCCTGCTATTATGATATCGGCATGTCCCGCCATTATGGAGGTTGCGCCCAAAGCAATCGCCTTAAGTCCTGAGCTGCACACTTTATTAATAGTAAAGGCAGGGGTCTCCTTAGGAATACCGGCACGAATCATTGACTGCCTTGCGGGGTTCTGTCCCAATCCGGCCTGAAGCACATTTCCCATTATAACTTCATCGATTTCAATGGGTTGTTTTGAATTATCCCAATCAAAATATTTACTTTCAAGTTCAGTAATTCCTTTATCTTTCAATTTTTCCGGAGCGTTTTCCATTGTTTTCGCCCCTATAACCGGCCTAAGACCCTTTCTTTTTAAAGCATCTTTAATAACTAAGGCCCCCAGGTCAATAACAGTAACATCTTTCAAACTTCCACCAAATGAACCTACAGCAGTTCTAGCTCCTCCAACAATTACAACCTCTTTCATATTAAATAACCTCCTGAATTTGACGATTATATAAAAAATCCGTCCGTTTTTGATAATTTCGTAATTAGTCTTCTATAGCTGATTCGGAAATCTTCAGCGGATGAGCTTTAAGATATTCAAGCCTGTTTAAACCGTTTATATATGCCTTGGCGCTTGCGGTAATAATATCGGGATCTGCTCCTCTACCCATTGCTTCCAGACCATTTTCTTTCAACCTGACTGTAACTTCACCTTGAGCATCGGTTCCTCCGGAAAGCGAACTGATTGAAAAACGCATTAATTCGGAAGTGGTTCCTGTTAAGCGGGAAATGGTATTGTATGCGGCATCGATAGGCCCGTTGCCGTAACCTGCGCCCTGAACCGGTCTGTCGTTTATTATAAGCCGGACACTGGCCATAGGTATGACGGTAGTTCCCGATGTTACATTAAGATAGTCAAGAGAAAAAACATCTTTTGTCTGCAACAGCCCTTCAGCAACGAGAACTTCGATATCTTCATCCATTACATGTTTTTTCCTGTCGGCAAGCTCTTTAAACTTTATAAACAGCTTGTCTATTTCTTCGTTTGACAGCACATATCCCATATCATTAAGATGAGCGCGAAGCGCATGACGCCCCGAATGCTTGCCTAATACCATTTTATTGGTGTTCAATCCTATATTTTCAGGCTTCATGATTTCATATGTCATAGGATTTTTTAACACCCCGTCCTGATGTATGCCGGATTCATGGGCAAAAGCATTGGCTCCAACAATGGCTTTGTTGGGTTGAACAAGAATACCCGTAATCATGCTTACAAGACGGCTGGTAGGATAAAAATATTCCGTCCGGATGCCGGTGGTCATAGGAAAATAATTGGGTCTTGTATTTATGGCCATGACAACTTCTTCCATCGAAGCGTTTCCCGCTCTTTCTCCTATTCCGTTTATTGTAACCTCAGCCTGCCTTGCCCCTGCTGCAATAGCAGCAAGAGTATTTGCTGTGGCGAGGCCTAAGTCATTATGGCAGTGGACGCTCAAAATGGCTTTATTTATATTTGGCGTGTGATTAATTACATATCTGATCAGTTCGGCAAATTCTTCGGGAATGGCATATCCGACAGTATCCGGCAAATTGACGGTAGTAGCGCCTGCTTCAATTGCGGCTTCAAATACTTTACATAAATAATCGCGGTCGCTTCGTGATGCGTCTTCTGCAGAAAATTCGACATTATCAGTAAATGCTTTTGCATGTTTTACGGCTTCGACAGCTCTTTTTATTACTTCTTCTCTTGACATGTTAAGCTTATATTTCAAATGAAGGTCCGAAGTAGCAATAACGGTATGAATCCTGGGTTTCGCCGCTTTTCGTATCGCTTCCCATGCACGGTCGATATCCGGTATGTTGGCTCTTGCCAATGCAGCAACCTGTGCAATTTTTATTTTTTCAGATATTGCCGAAACCGCTTCAAAGTCTCCTTCGGATGTTGCAGGAAAACCGACTTCAATTATATCCACACCAAGCTTTTCAAGCTGTGTTGCAACTCTCAATTTTTCAGCGGTATTCATGCTGGCCCCAGGCGATTGCTCACCGTCTCTTAACGTTGTGTCAAAAATATATATTCTTTCGCTCATATCTTCTCCTTTGCAAAATTCATACAAAGTTTTGCTAATTTGTGCTGGAAACTGTCTGAAAGCGCTTGCCAGCTTGCCTCGATAATGTCTTCCGAAACGCCTACGGTGCTCCAGATATCATCTTTATCCCGCGATTCTATCAAAACCCTGACTTTTGCAGCGGTTCCTTCACGGCCATCCATTACTCTTACTTTGAAATCAACAAGACGCATAGAATCCAAATCAGGATAAAATTTTGCAAGAGCCTTGCGCAAAGCATTATCAAGAGCACTTACAGGCCCATGACCTTCCGCAGCAGTTATTTCATCTTTATCATTAACTGAAATTTTGATTGTGGCATGAGCCGAACATGGCCTGTCTTTATCTTTTTCAACCGTTACCCTGAATGATTCAAGATCAAAAAGAGGCTTGAACTGATCGGTATATTTTTCTATCAATATCCTGAAAGAACCATCGGCTATATCAAACTGGTATCCTTCCTGCTCCAAACGTTTTATTTCAGATACAATTTCACGGCTGTCTAAGCCTTTATTGCCAAGCTCTATATCAAGCTCTTTTGCCTTATACTCGATATTGCTTTTGCCTGACAGATCCGAAATAAGAACACGACGTGTATTTCCTACAAGCTCCGGATCCATATGCTCATAAGCTTTCGGCTCTTTCATGATTGCGCTGACATGCACCCCGCCCTTATGCGCAAAAGCGCTTTTTCCTACAAAAGGCCTGCTTTTTAACGGAATCATATTCGCTGTTTCACTAACAAAATGAGACAATTTGGTTAATTTGGCAAGATTTTCAAAAGGGAAACATTGCCGGTGCATTTTATAGCAAAGTATAGGAATAACTGAAGTCATATCGGTGTTTCCGCATCTTTCGCCATAACCGTTTACAGTCCCCTGAACCATTACTGCACCGGCCTTTACTGCTGCTATTGAATTTGCAACAGCAAGACCGCAATCATTATGCGCATGTATCCCGATTCTGACAGGGTTTTTCCCGCGGTAATATTTTTGAAGTTTTGTCTTCGCGTCATTTGTGATTGTTTCAATATCAAAAGGCAGGTTGCCCCCGTTTGTATCACAGAGAACTATAATATCGGCGCCGCTTTCTGCAGCAGAAATAAGGGTTTTAAGAGCATATTCATTGTTTTCTTTATATCCGTCGAAAAAATGCTCTGCGTCATAAATGACTTCACGATTATTATGCTTTAAATACCGAACAGTGTCACGTATCATTTCAAGATTTTCTTCTAAAGAATTCTCCATTATTTCGACAACATGAAGCTCCCAACTTTTACCGAAAACAGTTACAGTCGGAGTATCGCTCTCAATAAGGGCTTTTAGGCCTAAATCATCATCCGGCGAAATACCTGGCCTTCGGGTTGCCCCGAACGCAGAAAGGCGGCTTTTTTTGAATTTTGACCGCTTTGCAAGATCAAAGAACTGCTTATCCCTCGGATTAGAACCCGGCCATCCACCTTCAATATAATGTATCCCGAAGTCATCAAGTCTCATTGCGATATCCAGTTTTTCATCGGCAGTAAAACTGATGTTTTCCCCCTGCGTTCCATCTCTTAAAGTAGTGTCATATAAAAGGATAGATTCCACTGTAATCACCCGGATATTATTTTCTGTTTTCCGGCCGAAGCGACCGGACTGCCGCTCCTGCTTTCCACATTTCGGAATTTTTTATTTCATCCAGTTCTTTTCTTAATTTCACAAGGTAATCGGGAGCGCTGTTTGCCTCAAGCACTCTTTTTGTTTCTTTCCCGGTCTTAACACTTTCATAAAGATTATCAAAAAGCGGGGCTACTGCGTCGCGAAACCTGGGAGCCCAGTCAAGAGCGCCTCTTTGTGCGGTGGTGCTGCAGTTTGCAAACATCCAGTCCATTCCGTTTTCAGCAACCAATCGAATAAGGCTCTGGGTAAGTTCTTCAACGGTTTCATTAAAAGCTTCGCTGGGAGAGTGCCCGTGTTTTCTTAAAAGGTTATACTGGGCTTCCATAACACCTGCCAGACAACCCATAAGAACACCCCTTTCGCCTGTCAGGTCGCTATAAACTTCATTTTCGAATGTGGTTGGAAACAGATAACCGGATCCTATGGCTATTCCCAGAGCAATGGTTCTTTCCGCTGCCCGGCCGGTGTAATCCTGAAAAACAGCATAACTGGAATTGATTCCGCTGCCGTCTATAAAATTTCTTCTGACATTTGTTCCGGATCCCTTTGGCGCAACAAGGATTACGTCAATATTCTGCGGCGGAATAACACCGGTCTGTTCTTTATACACAATGGAAAATCCATGCGAAAAATAAAGTGCGTCGCCTTCAGACAGGCATTTTTTTACCGCGGGCCATGTGGCAACCTGTCCGGCATCGGACAAGAGTTCCTGTATAATTGTTCCTTTTTTTGCCGCTTCTTCAATCGGAAAAAGAGTCTTTCCTGGAACAAAACCGTCGGAAATTGCTTTTTCCCAATATGCGTCACCTTCCATCTGACCAATTATGGGGGAAAATCCGTTGTCTCTTAAATTAAGAGCCTGCGCCGGACCCTGAACGCCATAACCAAGAATGGCTATAGTTTCATTTTTTAGTACTTCTCTTGCCTTTTCAATGGTGAATTCTTCAGATGTTATAACATCTTCTTTTACTCCGCCAAAATCAATTTTTGCCATGATTTTCTCCTTGTTGAATTTATTTTATATTGATTGCCAAAAAATATCTGATAAACCCTTTATCTGTAATAAAAAAGGATCCCAATTCGAATTTATCTGAATAAAGCCAATGTTCCTGTCTTCGCAAGCTTTTTTATTCCCATAGGCTTTAAAAGATTGATTATAGCATTAAGCTTTTCATCATTGCCAGTAACTTCTATAATAAAATGCTCAGGACCTACATCTATTACCTTGCCCCTGAATATATCGACTATTCTTAAAACCTCAGACCGCTGGCCGTTTTTTGCTATAACATATATAAGAGCCATTTCTCTTTGAACAGATCTCGGTCCCGATACGGTACGAAGCTTTATAACGTTTATCAGCTTGTTAAGCTGCTTTTCTATCTGTTCCATTTCCGCCAGGGATGATTTTGTAACAATGGTGATTCTTGAAACAAGAGGGTCCATAGTTTCTGCAACGCATAAACTGTCAATATTGAATCCTCTTCCGCTGAACAAACCAACGACTCTGGAAAGAACGCCGGGCTTATTGTCCACAAGCATTGTCAGTATATGTTTTTCTTCTGCCATAATAATTTTCCTTTTCGGTTCTGAATGATTTTGTAAAATCAAACTAGAAGCATTTCAGTGATAGGCGCTTCAGCAGGAACCATGGGGTATACGTTTTCTTCTTTTTCAACCAGAAATTCCATTATCACTGTTTTATTGGAACTAAGACCTTCGGTAAGAACCGGTATTACTTCTTCAGGCTTTGCCGCTCTTAAGCCAAGTGCGCCGTAAGCCTCGGCAAGTTTTACAAAATCAGGGGAACATTCCATTGCTGTGCAAGAGTAACGTTTACAGTAAAAAAGTTCCTGCCATTGCCTCACCATGCCGAGGTACCCGTTGTTCAGTATGATAATTTTTATTGGGAGACAATACTGAACAGCGGTTGCCATTTCCTGTATATTCATCTGTATGCTTCCGTCTCCTGCAACATCCACGACCAGTTTATCAGGGCACGCAACCTGCGCTCCTATAGCCGCCGGAAGCCCGAATCCCATGCAGCCAAGGCCTCCTGACGTAATAAAATGTCCGGGCTTGTCAAAATGATAATACTGGGCTGTCCACATCTGATTCTGGCCTACTTCGGTTGTTACTATTGCTTCTCCTTTTGTGAGTTTAAAAAGAGTATCTATAACATACTGCGGTTTTATTATGTCTTTTTGCTCATAAAAAAGAGGTTTCTTATCCTTCCATTTGTTTATCATATTAAGCCAGTTTTCTCTTTTTTGGGTTAAATCGCCGATAGTTGCTTCATCAAACATCCTGTTGAGATGCTCCAAGGAAATACGGCAATCCCCAACAACCGGAACCGATACAGGGATATTCTTTCTTATGGAAGTTGGATCTATATCAATGTGTATAATTTTTGCGTTTTTGGCGAACGAATCGGTTTTACCTGTAACACGGTCGTCAAAACGAACCCCTATCGCAATAAGAAGATCGCAATCTCCAACCGACATATTGGCCCTGTAGGTTCCATGCATGCCTATCATTCCAAGCCATAACGGATCAGATGCAGGAAAAGAGCCCAGCCCCATCAATGAAGTTGTAACCGGTATAAGCGCTTTTCTTGCAAATTCGGTTAATTCTTTTGACCCTTTTGATAATATGACTCCGCCTCCGGCAAAGATAACGGGCCTTTCAGATTCGGCTATTAAACCTATAATCTTTTGAAGCTGCCTTAAATTAGGGTTGTAAGTCGGTTTATATGATCTGAGATTTACTTCTGCAGGCGCTTTGTACGCAGTCTTGGCTTTTATGATGTCTTTCGGCAGATCAACGAGCACGGGTCCAGGGCGTCCGGATCTTGCCAGATAAAAAGCTTCTTTCAGGGTATCTGCAAGATCTTCAACTTTTGTAACAAGATAATTATGCTTTGTGCATGACCTTGTGATTCCTACTATATCAACTTCCTGGAAAGCGTCATTGCCTATAAGATGCGTCGGAACCTGGCCGGTAAGCACTACAACAGGGATGGAATCCATATATGCAGATGCTATGCCGGTCACAGTATTGGTTGCACCGGGGCCTGATGTAACAAGACATACGCCGACCCGGCCGCTTGCCCTTGAATATCCGTCTGCGGCATGTACTGCTCCCTGCTCATGGCGTACAAGAATATGACGTATGTCTGTTCTCCCAAGTTCGTCGTAAATATCTATAACAGCGCCACCCGGATATCCGAAAATTGTATCAACTCCTTCGCTCTTCAAAATTTCCATAAGAATCTGAGCGCCAGTCAGTATTTTATCTTCTTTATTTGTTTTCATAGTTCCTCTAAGCGTGCCGTGATATTATTTAGTGATAGCTCCTTGACTTGCGGAAGACACCATTTTTGCATATCTTGCCATATAGCCGTGAGTGATCTTGGGCTTTGGTTTTGACCATAAGGATAACCTTTTTGCAATTTCTTCATCGGAAACTTTAAGAGTTATTTTTTTTGCCGGGATATCGATAGCGATTATATCATTGTTCTCAATAATAGCTATGGGGCCCCCCTGCATAGCTTCCGGAGAAATATGCCCGATTGCAGCGCCTCTTGTTCCTCCGGAAAAGCGTCCGTCTGTCAAAAGTGCAACATGAGCATCAAGCTTCATTCCGGCTATGGCCGAGGTCGGGGTAAGCATTTCACGCATGCCCGGCCCTCCCATAGGCCCTTCATACCGCACTACAATAACGTCTCCTTTTTGTATTTTTCCGGACATTATTGCGCCGGTTGCTTCTTCCTCTGAATTAAATACCCTAGCGGGCCCCTCATGTTTCAGCATTTCGTTAAGCACCGCAGATTGTTTGACAACACAACCGTCCGGAGCAATATTTCCGTATAGAACCGCAAGACCGCCTTCTTTATGATACGGGTCTTTGATCGGGCGTATGACATTGCTGTCAATCACTTTAACCTTTTCGATATTTTCATAAACACTTTTTCCGTTTGCGGTTATACATTCACCATTAATAAGGTTTGCCCCGGAAAGCTCCTTTAACACAGCCTGAATACCGCCTGCCCTGTCAAGATCCTCAATATGATGTTTTCCGCCCGGACTTAATGAACAAAGGTGAGGAACAGCTTTGCTTATCTCATTTATCATACCAAGATCAAAATTAAAACTTGCTTCATTTGCAAGAGCCGCTATATGCAAAACGGTATTGGTGGAACAGCCAAGAGCCATATCCACAACAAGAGCGTTTTTGAAAGCCTTTTCGGTTAAAATCCGGCTTGGAGTAATGTTATTTTCAAGCAGACTCATGATTTGGAGGCCGGCTTCTTTTGCCAGCCTGATTCTGGCCGACATCACGGCAGGAATAGTGCCGTTACCCGGCAAACCAAGTCCGATTGCTTCCGTTAAACAGTTCATGGAATTTGCTGTAAACATTCCTGCACAGGACCCGCATGTTGGACAGGCGGCATCTTCGATTAAGCTGAGTTCATTTTCACTCATTCTTCCCGAAAGCACAGCTCCTACGGATTCAAAAACACTTATCAGATCAATCTTATCGGAACATGGAGAATTAGGATTCCGACCGGCCAGCATAGGGCCTCCGCTTATAACTATTGAAGGAATATTAAGACGTGCGGCAGCCATCAGCATACCGGGAATTATTTTATCACAGTTGGGCACAAGCACAAGGGCATCGAATGCATGCGCTGTAGCCATAACTTCTATGGAATCAGCTATAAGCTCTCTGCTTGCAAGTGAATATTTCATTCCTTCGTGATTCATTGCAATACCGTCACAAACACCGATAACACCGAATTCAATAGGAGTGCCTCCTCCCATGTAAACGCCTGCTTTAACAGCTTCTACAATCTTATCAAGATGAACATGCCCCGGTATGATGTTGTTGACAGAATTAGCAATGCCGATAAGAGGTCTGTTAATTTCCATATCGGTATAACCCATTGCTTTGAACAGGCTCCTGTGAGGCGCCCTTTCAATCCCTTTTTTCACAAGATCACTTTTCATACAAATTACCTCCAAAAAAAAACCGTTATCAGCTTTTTATGGTTGATAACGGTTTTTCTATTTTCTGTTTATATGGTGAAAAGCTAAGCCATTACCAACCCATTTCCTTTAGGGGAATAATTACCCCGACTAGGACTAGTAGTACAGCAACGATACAAATAAGGTTGTTAACGGATAAGATCTTCATAAATGCAGTATATTCACTCCCAATTTTTCTCTGATTATTAACAGTTATAAATTTTTGTGTCAAGAAATATTTTATAAAATGTTACCGGTCAGTTGCCGGTGAAACACCGGCATGAAATGTTGGGTGATCCGAAACTTTCCGATGGGATTCTTGACTGGCTTGTTCAGAATACATATAAAATCACCCTGGTACGGAATAAAAGATGTGCGAGATTTGGTATAAGCGCCCAAACAAAACAATCTATGTACATTTCAGTTAGTATCCGGCCAAGCCGGTATATAAATGCGTTCCGGTCAAAATCATCATAACAGATTTTACGATGCTCGATTACGCGAACAATTATGTGGTGCAACGTACCCATGATTTCGACTCTGGCTTTACATGGCGTCCTAATTTCAATAGCATATAAAAAAAATCATATCAATCAGTAGAGTAGAACTTCAGTGTAGGAGATTGTACAAATCTCTTTTTCCTTAGCCGCCTCGTCAAATTGTAAGTCAAGTTTTTCCCGTTATGGCTCTCCGACGACCTTCGCTGTGAGTTTATCAGTAACCGTTGCCGTTGAAGTACATCAATTAACCGAACTGGCATAAACCAAGTCGAACAAGTAAATTGCCGTAGACTCTCCGTGTGCCACTCGCTTGGTCGCTGTACTTCCCGCTTCAGGAATATTCGTATCCTCTCTCGGATAAAGCCATTGAGCTTGCGTATGCACCTGCTGGCAACCCGTGCCTTATTATGATAGTTGTCCCACCCTCTCAGCGCCGGGTTTAATTCAGCTATCACTTCTTCCATTGATAGGCTATATCGCTTTCCTATCGTTTGCTTGACACGCTCTTTTATCCGAAAGAGCAATTGATAAGACACCCTCCTTTCAGGTTGTTAAATAACGGTCTCGTAATCTCGTACATATATCAATACCCCCTATCTTCCCCGTACCCGTTGCCGGTATCACTATGAATAAAATAAGGATTTTAATCTGATTTATAAAATGAGGTAGCCGCTGTCATCTTAACGCTCTGCCCGTCATGCCCCATGCATCTTCTTACATAATCTGAACTGAACCGCAACAGCGATCGATAATCCCGATGCTTGCTTCGGGATTATCGATCGAATCTGAAATTGATTAAAAGACCTTACGGTCGAAGATTCCCCAATAGTTTTGCAGCGGGGAGCTTCAATTATCCGATACTGCAAAAAATATCGCAAAGCGCCGGATAATTCAGATTATGCAATCAGTAACAATGGCTCACGCCAAGCAGAGCTTGAATATCAAGGTTAGCGGCTGGCTGATTTTATCATTCTTCTGACCGCCTATCCCCCAAAACAACGGAAAAGCGGTTAAAGAAAAAATCAAAAAAGAACTAAAAACGAAGTGGAACCTTTCCATTAATATAGGGTCAAGGAATGGCGAGTTGCCTTAGGTATTGCCTTGGCTGTATCCGACGTTTACAGTTTCGTGCCCATTTGGACTCTCCATAGCACTTTTTCCATACCCTGCCGCTTCAAACCGTACGTGAGGTTTTCCATCATACGGCTTTCCTGTTCTCTTTTCAACAAGGCATATAACCTATCGGGTGGTAGCCGCTTTTTTGTCGGGTATATTCTATCCGGTAGTCATAAAACAGACCCCTTTTCCGATATATATCCTTCTTACTCCACCGCTCCCATCCGAAGCCCTTCAGTTTCTTTCTCTTCATGACAAACCTCCTCACCTTCTTCACTACTACGGACTCATCCGCCACCCTCTCGTCTGTCAGTGCACTTCATCTTTCGACTTATAGCATCTACCTTGCTCCTTTCGTTTCCTCCAGGGACGAGGAGGGTTTCCCCAGTTCACAACGCATCTTTCTATCCGTGTCGCCGCTGACACCCCGCCACCGTTCCTCAACCATATAGCCGGTGTAGCTTGAAGAATGCTGCCTTCACCCAACAGTGACGGGTTCGGCCAGTGGTTTTTAACTTTTACGAGGCTGCAACTATGTTCACGTTAGTTACAAACCGGATATTTGCTTGCCGGCCTTAAAGCCGACTTTGTCGATGGGCTTCAAAAGACAACGTTTCCATCATCCCCTGCCATCCAAGCTACATAGCTCCGACTTTTACCATGACGGGACCTTCACCCGTTAGAATGCGATGCCCTTCGTCTGGTCACGCCACTGTTCAAGGTTTGACACTGATCCTGCTTCCTGATCCTGCTTTTTAAAATTGCGCCGCTTGAATCGACAGTACACAATGAGCCTTTTTTCAAAAATAAGCCGTAAGCCTGTAAAGTAATATAGGCAAGATTGTTTGAAGGGTTCACCGCAATACCTATTGGTCCTCTTGCAAGAGGAACTGTTTTTGTTATTGTATGGGTATTTAAATCAATTATATAAAGATTCTTTGTCTGCTTATCAATACCATCAGCCATGCCTGTGTTGGGCGAAAGGGCGACAGAGTCAATCAGAACGTCTGTGGGAGTGTTGCCTATAATAGAAATGTCACTCGCATTTAAAAAGGAAGGAATAAAAAGCAGGACTAAAACAAAAAGGTGCAGAAAGGCTCTTTTCATTGCATGTCTCCTCGTAATCAGGTGCTAGTGGCTGGGAATCAGGAATCGGGATAGGGGGGGAGCCTCACAACTCCCATCCTCCCACACCACCGGGCATACGGATCACGTA
>DYJH01000061.1 GCA_020723255.1 Desulfonema limicola
TAAATTCAAGTGGTTCCACCCTCACCCCAGGCCGGAGCTTAACCGCTCTCGGCCTATTGATGGACTTCTTACGAGTCCATCAATATTAAGCAATGTCACTTTTTTTGATAAGGAGGAATATTTATCATGGAAATGGATGTCAAGATTGCTGGAAGTCAAGTCAGTGTAAAAACAAAGAACCTCTACAACCGGATGGAATGGGCGGGTGCTTTCGGAGACATCGGCACCCTGATTCCTTTTGTTGTTGCCTATATCACAATTGTAAAGATACCCCCTCTCGGGCTTCTCTTCATGTTCGGCATTATGCTGATGGCATCCGGGCTATATTACAGAACTCCGGTTCCAATCCAGCCTATGAAAGCTATCGGAGCGGCAGCTATCGCCGGGGGCATAAGCCCGGCAGCCCTCTATGCATCAGGCCTCACTACAGGGCTTTTCTGGCTTCTGGCCGGTGTTACGGGAGTTATCAAACCGATAGCCAAACTTGCCACCAAACCGGTGGTGCGCGGTATCATGCTGGGTCTGGGGCTGACATTCATGGTCGGTGGTATCAATCGTATGAAAACAGCGCCGGTTTTGGCTGGTTTCGCCATGGTTGTTACCTATATCCTTCTCACAAACCCCAAAATTCCGGCCATGTTTGTGCTCCTGATAATCGGGGTTGTATCCGCCGTTATCATGAACCCCGAAATCATGTCGGAACTGGCCAAAATTCATATAGGATTCACGCTGCCGGTTTTCAGCCTTCCCATGATCACGTGGAATCATCTTGTTGCCGGCACATTACTTTTCACGATTCCTCAGATACCGCTCACATTGGGCAATGCTGTAATTGCAATCGTTTCCGAGAACAACGAGCTTTATCCCGACAGACAGGTTACGGAAAAGAAAATCGCTATTTCTCAAGGCATCATGAACTTGATTTCACCACTTTTCGGCGGCATCCCCATGTGTCATGGCGCCGGTGGGATGGCAGGGCATGTCCGGTTCGGCGCAAAGACAGGTGGGGCGCTGGTAATACTTGGGAGTATTCTCATTTTGGTTGCTTTGTTTTTCAGCGATTCTGTTTCCATTATCTTTAAAATATTCCCAAATTCGATCCTGGGTGTGATTATGTTTTTCGCGGGCGCGGAACTGGCTATCGTGGTAAAAGACATAGGAGACAAGAAATCTGATTTCTATGTGATGCTCATTGTTGCCGCGTTCGCCATGTGGAACATGGGCGCTGCCTTCCTTGTCGGAGTCATTTTGGACAATTCACTCAGAAGAGGATGGATCAAGATTTGATAAGATTTAAAATGACTTTTTATTAATTTCAGATTTGCTATTCGGAAAGCTTTAGTAATATACCTTTGCGCTTTGCTCTTTTAAGCGCCACTTTCATAAGATAAACCTCTAAGAATAAATAGGCAATAACAGCGGTGTAGCCTTTTAACAGGACGTGAGAAAAGGTCGGTTCAAAACCGTAAAAACCTCTATAGTACTCCAGGAAATATGTGATCGGTAAAAGCTTAGCAAAGACTACGATCCAGTAGGGAAGGATAGATACTGGGTAATAGATCCCGCATATAAGCAACATCAGGCTTACTAGCGACCAAGCCGCAACTTCGGCGCGGTTGCCTATGGTTAGCACAAGGATTGATACAAGTATTCCTATCATGGAAGCGCTTAGGAACAGCCCCAGCACAAAAAGACCGATAGCCAGAATCCCGGGCGAAGTAAAGTTGAAATCAAAGATAATATAACTCGCCGCCATTAGAGTAATAAATACCAATCCACCCCTTAAAATTCCCACAAATAAAGATCCCATAAGCAGGTGACGGGTACCGACCGGAGCAATAAAACCATGTTTTAGAGCCTTGCTCCAGACATCATATAAAAGCGCATAGGCAACATCCAGCTGGCAAACCTGGACTGTGCTCATAGAAACAACGCCAACCAATATAAATGCCCTCATCCTGGGTTGCAGATTTACAAATTCGGCGAGAAGTCCCACAGATAAAAAAGAGATGGATGGCCAGAAAAGAATTTCAAACAGTGTAAACAAATTTCTTTTGGCCATTATCCAGTTCTTGAACATAAAAGCTTTGGTTTTTATTGACTCATCTAGTAAAAGAGATAAAAACGTCTTCAAGATCAGACTCCTTGATATGAATATGACTCATCATTATATTTTGTGTTGTGAAGAATTCGAGTATCTGTGCCAATCGCTTCCGATGATTATCCACCGTGATTTTACAGGAGGAATTGTGGATTTGGATATCATAAATTCCATCCATTGCCTTTAATGCGGCAGCAGGTATTAATCCTTTAAAATCAATCAGTATCGTATCGCCCAGATGCAGTTTTTCCTTCAGATCCTGGGGGCTGCCCTTAGCCTTAATGCTGCCGTTTATTATAAATGCCACTTCCTCACAAAGAAATTCAGCCTCTTTCATATTATGGGTTGTAATCAGGATGGTAATCTTCTTTTCCTGATGCAGGTATTTTATGATGTCACGGATTCTATTCGTTACATCAGGGTCCAAACCAACTGTAGGCTCATCCAAAAACAACAGCTCCGGCTCATTAATAAGCGCCTTTGCAAGAGAAAGCTTTTGTTTTGTCCCCGTAGACAGTTCCTCGAAACGGACCCTGGCAAAATCTTTAAGACTAAACATATCCATGACGGTTTCTATCTTAGAATTGAGGCTCTTTCCCGAAAGGCCGTAAAGCATAGCATAGTACTTGAGATTTTCTTGAACAGACATGCTCCAGAGAAAATTTGCATGACCTGAGGATAAATTGATTCTTTTGCGGATTTCATTGCCGTTAGTCCGAAAATCCAATCCCAGAATCCGTACCTCCCCTTGCTCTGGTGTAAGCAGATTTGAAAGGATGGAAAGAAGCGTGGTCTTGCCAGCACCATTAGGGCCAAGGATCCCCCACATAGCTCCGACCGGAACTATTAGATCAATTCCTTTTAACGCCTCTTTTTTTCTTTTGCGAAACCACCCTGAGGAAAACGTCTTGCAAAGATCTTTTACTTCAACAGCAAATTCCAAGATATGACCTTTTATTATACATATTATGAAAGTATTTTAGCTGCTCGCAGCGAAAATAGATTTTTATGCGCTTGACCAGCTTTCAAGCTCCTCGGTTGCAACTTCCCTAACAGATTCGGCATAATCTCCGGATGCGATTTTGGCAAGAAATCCTTTTGCCTCATTATTTTTAATTTGCGCCAGCGCCTGGACTACATCGCCCTGAACCTGTTCGTTTAGGCCTGCAAAACATGCCAGAAGCGGAGCTATCATCTGGGCAGCCAGATCGGGAGATTCATCAGCAAGGTATTCCATGGCAACCATTGCGCCAAGGCGCACCGACCAGCGCTCGCTGACCAACAGTTCTACAAAAGCAGGAAAGATCCGGCCATTTGCAATCATCATAGCTGCCACACGGGCGGCCTCACCGCTTTCAATAATTTGGCGCAATGAAGAGGATGAAAGCTGGGAAGGATCGCGCTTTATGCACTGGTGTATAACTTCAACCACATTAATCTGGCCGGTCCAGCGAAGTTTATTGTCAAGAATCAGTGTCGGCACTGAATGGATATCCAGTTCTTTTGTCTGATTTTCGAACAGGAAGCCATCGATGATAGTCAACCGCAGGGGTGGGTTTTCACTTGCCAGCAATAAAAGTTGTGCAACAATATTAGGGCAGTGTGGGCATTGCTGGGCAATGAATACAGTTAGATTGGCTGGAAGTTCGATTCGGGATTTTTGTATCTCATTGCTGGACGATGCTGTGTAATCGGCAGCAGCGCTTAAAGCCTCAAGAAACAACAGCAGTTCTCTGCCTTCGGGAATTGTCTGATAAGCAATGTTCTTATGGCGGCCAATAATGATAGCCGGAGCCGCAAAAGATTCATCCTGTGCTTTGTGGATTTGCGCTTGTGGCGCCATTACTTTGAATTCATCACAAAAATGAGCAAGCTTTTCACCGGCAAAACCTTCGCTGCTGGCAATATAAAGTACAGTCGGCGATGTTTGCCGGAATGCCCATTGCCGGATGATTTCTTCGTCCCGTGTTTTGATCAGATCCATATTCACAACTTGTTATTCTTTCGCTTTTGTTCCAACTATTTCGGAATATTGTTTTAAATTGCCAAATGCCTTAATGTTTGCAGAACCATCTATCGCTTTTACCGCAATGTCTTGCACTTTTCCATATGCTTTTTCAAGTTGCTGGGATAGATTATCAATTTGTTTAGCCTGATCAGAAACTGTTTTTTCTAAAGATTCAATTTTTGCCAATAAAACATTTTTTTCGCCTTCATATCCTTTGATCAGCAGCATTTCCTGTTTTTTTGCTTCATCTTTAAGTCTTAGGGTGGTTTTCTCTATAGCTTTATTAACCGCAGAATCCAGCTTACCCGGAAATTCCTGTGCATCTTTTTTCAGTTGCTCATATTCTTTTTCATGTTTTTGAATAATATCTTCCCGTTCTTTTAGTTGGAGTTCTTTTTCGGCAATATTTTTCTCGAACTGTTCTTTTTGTATAATAAGATCTGATTCAAGTTTAGCCATTTCATCTTTGAATTTATTTTGCGCCAGTTGTTTCTCACGCTCAAAATTGTACAAGTATTCTTCTTTTTCCCTGCTTCGCTTTTTATTTTCTTCCGATTGCTGTTCTTTAGCAAGGTCGGCGTGTTCTTTCTTCTCCTTATCCCACTTAAGACGTGTTTCAAGCATCTCTTCTTCCAGCTTTTCTTTCAATCCACTCATTTCAAGTTCAAATGTCTGCTTTTTATTATTATGTGCCTCAATTAGGGAAACCAAAGTAAAAGCAGATTTTTCAATCTCATATGTTTCTTTCAACTCATTATTTTTAATGCGAATTGCTTCATTTATTTTCTGATAGTTATCAACTTCCGTATCAAGTTTCTCAGATATTGACGATAGCGATTTTGCGATTTCAATTTTTAACGTATTGATGTCTGATACAATTTTTTGTGAAGACAAGGAATTGGCTGCTGTTACAACCTCTTGAATTCGTTTTTCTTCTTTTTTCTTTTCCGGATTCAATTCGGCATCGGCTTTTTCCTCTAGCTTTTCTTTAACTTCATTAAAAGCATCCAACATTTCCTTTTTGGTGCTGGATAAAGATATTTTGGGAATTTCTATTTTGCCTTTTGTCATTACATTTTCCTCCCATTAGAATGTTACTATTTAATTAATCCTCTTTATTTTTGTATCAAGTAATAAATTTGGTCATTTCTTCCAGTCCGATTCGTTAATCAAAATCCTTTATACGCTCTTCAAATTCTGCTTTCTCATTAGCTGTCCATTTTCCGAACAAATCAGAAAACAACTCTTTTTTGGCTGCTTTATTATCTGATAGTAAAGAATTCCGAAGGATATATTTAACAGTACGATTTTGGCTGAATCCGTATTCGAGGGATTTTTCTGATATTTTTTTATCAAGCTCGCTGTCTATTCCATAAATTGTTCTCGATTTCATATGAACCTCCCTGACGAACCATTTCGCGATGCTAATTATAAACCAATCTGTTTCAAAAAGGGTGTAAAAGCTTGAAGCTTTATCCTTGATATTTTGAAGAATTATTAAGGCGTTGCGAGCGTTATGCCGCCTGCAGTTTCCGAACGTGCAGGATTTCCTTATCTTGCATTGAACGAACATCATCAACTTTAAGTGTTACGACAGCGACAGTGCCGCCCTGTCCAGTTATAAATTCAATTTCAAAGGCTTTGTTGTCTTTATAGGAATGCACAACAGAACCAATGTCTCCTTTTTTAAGGCCATACTCAGCAAGATCCTTGGTTAAAACGATTGTGTCCAGTTCTTTTATCATTTCTATCTCCTTTAAAAAAAACAATTATTCAGACTGGATATGCCGTCACAAATCGCGGACGGGCATATTGTGAATCAATTACCCAAACAGTGCGTATCTGAACAGCTGATCCGATAGGCGTAACAAGTTCTCCGTCAATAACATACTTTGTCCCGAAATCAGAGGCAATTTTTTGACAGATGCCTCCAGATCTGGCAATCATTACCAGCGCATCTGCCAAGTCGTCAGCATTTTCTGCTGTATATCCGATTGAGTGAAAGTATCTGGCTTTTGCCCTTCCGACCGCATGTGTTTCGGACAAAAGATAATTACGAAGTTTCTCCTTTGGGACATAAGCTTTTTCACAATTCGGAAGATTCGTTTTCATAGAATACCAACGTACCTCAAGATTGAATTTTATCGCCAACTCAACATAGGCGTCATAGAAAAGCGTTTGGCACTGATTCGCTGCACTCAATAGTTAGACTCAAATATAGAAATACAATTGATCTAAAATCAGGATCATTTGGACAGCCTTTATCTTGCTATAATCCTCGGCTTTTGCAACGCCGTGACTCGACGTATGCCTCGACAAAGCAATGTTACCTGTTTCAAGATCGAATTGTGGGAATATAATATTTTTCAAATAATGCAGGAAGTCTCGCGGAAAAAACAAAGATGCCTCTGATCCGGTCTTAATCTTGCCTTTGTCAAAGACATGGTTGATCAAGTCGGCGATGCGGACATCCTTTCCTTTTCTGGTTTCTTTAAAATAATAAAGCCGGATGATTCCCTCGATCTCGGTTAAAAGGATCTTAATGGAAGCGATAAATCCTTTTTCAACATTACTAAGATAAGACTGAATTCCTGACTCTAAAATGACTCTTTTATTTGAAAAGATATCGTTATCCCACCATTTGCTAACGATATGTTCTATTCGGTTTTCGTCGAAATTGTTTACTATTTCTTGAACTTTTGCTCGTGGATCTGGGAGGTTCTTGTATGCTTCGCTCAGCGCTTTGAACTCCAATGCAAATGTTTCGATGAATGGAAACCATCCATCTTTCACCAACATTTCAAAATGGGGTTTTGACTCAAGAACATCGTACACATATTGGAATGACAAATACCTATAGAGAGCACCCAACTCCGCTTCAATTGCCGTTTTGTTGAGCGGTTCTTCTCTATAAAGGTCAAAAAACAGTCCAAACTTCCAGCCGACCTTGAAACAATATATAGCTTTATCAGTGTGTTTGATATTAATGCCTTCAAAGCTCATTTGCTGGATGTCTGCGATATCGTTGGTTGTGACTACTTCTCCTTTTTGAAAAGTTCTCTTTGTCATCATCGTAACTTTGACGGGTAAATCGTTAAGATAGAGGTCTGCAGATAAGTCCTCATGGATTAACACAAGGAATTGAAAAACGTGGCCAACGAGAATATTTCTCAAGAAAATAGCCGATATTTGATCTATGTAAGTATAAAACAGTGTAGTATCGGAAACCATAGACCCACGCGTCTGGATTTTTGCCATCTCGCCGGACTGGGCGGTCTCTAAAGCAAACCCTATTAAATTCTCGACGGTGGGATAGTGAATTTTCCTCGGCTTTCTGAAAGACAACTGGGGATTATTATGCCCCTTTTCCAACCATTTCTTTTTGCGCCGTTTTTTAGACATCATCTCAATCCTGTGGGTCTAACGCGGCGTTGAACAGTCACCCCGCGGGGGGCATCCGTTCCTGTACCTGGTTCTCCCTTAGCGGAGGGCAGGCACGACCGTTCAGCGCCGCGTTCTCCCTAAGCGAAGGGAGAACTATATATTGAACAGTTTCCTGTAAATATCTGTAAATTTTTAAACTGTCAATATCCAGAATTAAATTATATCGTAAATTCAATATGATATTATTGATATTATCAAACATGATCAATTCCCATTTTATAATCTTCTGGGAATGCGCTCGCAATTACGTTTCAATAGGGCGGTTCTGCGGGCCCATCATAGCCGCACATACCCAGCCGGGGGGAGTTTACTAATGGGATGGGATCGCCATACTCGTCATGAGGATGATTTTTTGCATGCTTATCGCATAACGTTCCCCATATGCCTTCTTCGATTAAACACTCTGAGCACAGCATGGTAGCAGGTTGTCCGCACTCTATACATTCACTTGCCGGCATTATATTACGCACCAGCAGGGTGATTGGATGAGATGTAACCGGCTTGCCTTCCCTTTTCCCTACAACCTTAACTAAAGTTTCCGATGTAGTTCCAAAATCATAGAGGTGCTTTAACTCGCTCCCCAACTCTAAAATATCCCTGATACGTTTTTTCATGGAAAGCTCATTGCCATGATCCAAGAACTGGCTCATATGTCCACAGCATTCAAGCCAAATGGCGCGTAAATAATCATCCAATTCTTGCAGCCTGGCCGAACCGCGCATTTCCAAATCCAGCCAAAATTCGGGTAAGCCGGCTGCCTGTATACGGAGATGGTAAAGTGTCTCTTGAGCGCTATTTTTACGCCCGGAATTGATTGCAGCATCTTTCCATTTGTCACAAGCTGCAAGATGTTTATTAATTCCCGATTTGGCGATTTCCTTCCCGCAATAAGCGCATATGCCTTTTGTTTGTTTTCTAAGGCTCATAATTACTCCTGTTTGTGAAAATATCGTATTACTAAATCTTAACGATTTTATGATAAAATCTTTATTAATCCAAAAGCGTTCAACCTTAACTATCAGCATTCGACATAATTTTTCAAGATCTTATATAGCATGATTTTCAGGTATAAGGGAATAATAATAGATGAATCCTTCAGCGGTGTCTAACAATCAGTCTATAATAATATCAAAACATTGACTTTATTTATAAGCTGATATACCTGTTCTTGTTATGAATCAGTCAAAATGGTTTTATCCTATAATTGTTTTTATGCTATCTGTCATGGCGCTGGCAGCTTCGCTATTTTTGTATATTTACTGGTATATCAGAGTAAGTGCCGGGGTTAAGTCGTTAGTTGCCAAATTCAATATTGAACCATCAGTTGTTCTCCAATTACAAACATGGGTTGTTGTTCTGGTTTTGTCCGTACTTGTCGGAATCATACTTCTTGGAATATTTACAATATTTATATATAATTACAAAACATATCAGCTATACAGACTTCAGCGGAACTTTATAAATAATTTCACACATGAACTTAAAACTCCTGTAACTTCTTTAAAACTTTTTCTTGAAACTCTTTCAAAATATGAGCTTTCCAGGCCTGAACAACTTAAGTATATTAATTATATGATACAAGATATTGTAAAACTTTCTGATAATATAGGGCGAATACTTGATCTTGCCGGAATTGAAAGTAAAAATTATCAGGGAAATTTTGTTGAAACCGATCTTGTTGCTTTTATCGAGTCTTTTTGCAAAAAAAATAAGCACCTTTTCCCAGAAAGCATAATAACCGTTAACAACCTATCAAATAAACCATATTTATATCCGATTAATTCTTATCTTTTTGAAATGCTTCTTATGAATCTTTTAACAAATGCGGTAAAATATAATGACTCAGAAGTTCCAAAAATTGACATTTCTTTTTTCTTACAATATCAAACATTAAATATAGAATTTAAAGATAACGGGCTTGGAATTGAAAATACCCAGATTAAGAAAATATTCAGGAAATTTTATCAGGTCGGCCGTTACAGTGATATGACAGCGAAGGGAAGCGGGCTTGGCCTTTATCTTGTTCAAAACATAGCGCGAATACATAATGGAAAAATTGTCGCAAAAAGCGAGGGGATTGGTACAGGTTCGGTTTTTACTATAAAATTGCCCTATAAAGAGAAATGATTTTCATATTTATAAAGAGGTTTATGAAGTATTCGGTAAACAGGCGAATTCTTATAATAGAAGATGACAGCCATATAGCGGAAGGACTTAAACTTAATCTTTCCCTTCAGAACTATGATGTGCTGATAGCAAACGACGGAATATCAGGCATTAATGAATGGAAAGAATGGAGACCGGACCTTATTGTGCTTGATATCATGCTTCCCGGAATTGACGGATTATCGGTTCTCCAAAACATCCGTCTTGAAGATGAGCGGATTCCGATATTAATATTATCGGCAAAGTCAGGTGCTGATGATAGAATCAAAGGACTTTCCTGTGGTGTTGATGACTATCTTTCAAAGCCGTTTAACCTTGAAGAATTTCTTTTAAGAGTTGATCGCTTGCTTGTCAGATCGTTATGGTCGTCAAAAAAGGAATTTGCAGAAGCCGGAATGGATGGTTTTTTACCTGATACATATAAATTTGGTGATAATATAATCGACTTTGAAAAATGCACAGCCATATGCAAACTTGGGAAAGTTTTTCTCACTGAACAGGAAGTCAAGCTGTTAAAACTTTTCATTATAAACAAAGGAAAGGCTCTTTCACGCAGAAAAATCCTTGAAATCGGTTGGGGTTATACCGGCAGCATTACAACAAGAACTGTGGATAACTTTGTTGCCAGATTCAGGAAATATTTTGAAGACGATTCAAGAAATCCTAAATATTTCAAAAGTATCAGGCTTGTGGGTTATATTTTTGAAAATGACCTGTAAATTTTTTCGAGTCCATCAGCTTTGATTTTGTGAATACTCAAGTTGTAAAGTACCGATCAAATCTTTTACAGAAATTATTTCATTTACTTTATACGCATTAGACCCTGCAAAAGCAAAGCCGTTTTTAAATTTTCCCTTTCGTGCTCCTGCAAGAGCCAGTGCAATGCAATACGGGCTTTTATTAATGTCACACGTTTTAATGCATTGATAGGGACATTTGAAAGGCTTTTTGTCACCGTTTTCAACATCATCTAAAAATTTGTTATGCAAGGCACGTCCGGGAAGCCCTACAGGGCTGTTGATTATCATTAGATCTTCTTCTTTTGCATCCAAATAAGCCTTCTTGAAAGCAAAGGCGGCGTCACATTCAAAAGTAGCTACAAACCTGGTTCCCATCTGGACACCGGCAGCTCCCAAATCTAAAATTTTATGGATATCTCCGCCGGTGAAAATACCGCCTGCTGCTATCACCGGAATAGTAGTGTCAAGTTTGGCTGCTATCGGACCAACAGTTTCAATTACCTCTTTGACCAGTTTTTCAAGTGCATAGTCCGAATCGTTTATCTGTTCTTTTTTGAACCCAAGATGTCCTCCGGCTTTAGGACCTTCCACCACAAAGGCATCCGGCAGACGGTTGTACTTTGACAGCCATTTCTGGCATAAAAGCTTAGCCGCTCGTGCGGAAGAGACTATCGGAACAAGTTTTGTTTTTGCGCCTTCAACAAGGTATCCCGGAAGATCCAAAGGAAGACCGGCGCCTGAAATAATTATATCAACCGCTTCTTCAATAGATGCTTTAACAAGTTCGGCATAGTGAGTTAATGCCACCATGATGTTAACGCCGATTATCCCTTTAGTCATTGCCCTTGCTTTTCTTATCTCACGTTTAAGCGCTCTGATATTGGCTGCTATCGGGTTGACGGAAACGTCAGGTTCATCAATGCCTATCATGGCGGTTGCAATTATTCCGATTCCTCCTTCATTAGCCACAGCCGAAGCAAGCCCGGACATGGATATGCCAACCCCCATGCCGCCCTGTATGATAGGAATGCGGCTGACAAGATCACCTATTTTTAGTGAACTAAAACCCATATTAATTAAAATCTCCTTATAATATTTTTAAATCGTTTAATATATAGGTGAAAAAACGATTTAATTGCAAAGCTTTTCAGCAATTTTACAATAGTTTTACAATTGATCGATTCGTAAAGTCATAAAATATCATTTTCAGGCCTTCTTCTTACTGTTTATTGCAAAAAATTTTATAATGGATTAAGAATATTCTTTATGTCACCAATCAATAAAGATGTCTGAAGACAGAGTCTGAAATTATTTAACTTTTATATTATAAAGGAGATTATAAGATGTGTTTGTCTTGGGCAAAGTGGATGAAGAGTTCTAAACCGAAAACAGCAATATTTTTTATAGTCATTCTTATATGTTGGGCTGCGATGGCTTTTGCAGGAGCAAATGAAGATTTGGCTAAAGCAATAGGATGCGGTGATCTGCCCGAGGCGAAAAGGCTTATTGCAGAGGGATCTGATATAAATGCAAAAGGCGAAGACGGTGGCACTATACTTATGCGGGCTTCTTTGGGCGGTTATAATGAAATCGTACAGGATCTGCTTGAAAAGGGCGCTGATGTCAATACCTGGAATGAAGATGGCTGGACAGCATTGATGCAAGCATCTGTAGGAGGCCACAATGAGATAGTGAAAAAACTGCTTGCAAAGGGTGCCGAAATCAATACCGGGTGCAATGATGGCAGGACATCATTGATGTTTGCATCACAATATGGTTTCCATGAGGTTGTAAAGGAGCTTCTGAAACAAGGCGCTGATGTCAATGCAAGAGACAAACTTGATGGTACAGCATTAATGTATGCTTCGATGAATGGTTTCCGTGAGATCGTGCAGGTTTTATTGGCTCAAGGCGCTGATATCAACGCAAGGGAAAAAGCTGGCGGTACTGCACTGATGTATGCTTCGCATAAGGGTCAGCAAGGTATTGTAAAGGATTTGATGGCAAAGGGCGCTGAAATAAACGCTAAGAACGATAGGGGCATTACCGCACTGATGGTTGCCTCATCGACAGGTGATTTTGATATTATGCAGGATTTGATGGCAAAGGGCGCTGATTTTAATGATAAGGACAAAGAGGGCAGAACAGTATTGATATATGCTTCAGAGAATGGAAACATAGAGATAGAACAGGATTTGCTGGCAAGGGGCGCTGATGTCAACGCCATGGATAAAAACGGCTTAACTGCATTGACGGCTGCCTCTTTAAAGGGTCACAGCAGGATTGTAAAGGATTTGCTGGCAAGGGGCGCTGATGTCAATGCCAAGTGTAATAACAGCTTGACTGCTTTGATGGCGGCCTCATTAAATGGTCACAGCATGATTGTAAAGGATTTGCTCGCAAAGGGTGCCGATGTCAATGCCAGGTACGAAAATGGCAGAACTTCATTAATTTATGCTTCCGAAATAGGTAATATTGAGATTGTGCATGATTTGCTTGCGAAAGGCGCTGATCTCAATGCAAAGGATAAAGTAGGATGGAACGCTATTATATTTGCATCTTCGAATGGCCACCGCGAAATTGCTCAGGATCTACTCGCAAAGGGCGCTGATGTCAACGCCAAAGACGAAGAAGATATTACAGCATTGATGGCTGCTTCATATGAGGGCCACCTTGAGGTTGTGCAGGATCTTCTGGCAAAAGGCGCTGATCTCAATGCAAAGGACAAAGAAGGCTTAACTGCACTTATGGCCGCATCTTGGGGCGGCCGGCTTGAGGTTGTAAAAGAATTGCTGGCAAAAGGCGCCGATATTAATGCCAAAGACAAAAGCAATTTGACAGCCGTGACAATTGCCTCCAAAAATGAACATACCGATATTAAAAACCTGCTCATCAAGGCCGGAGCAAAACAGTAGCGAGGATCTTCGATGAATCATACTCATATTATTGATCATCCCTTAATAAAACATTCATTATCCATACTGCGTGGAAAGGATACAGGTACCGAAGGTTTCCGCAGGCATGCTGATATTATTTCACATATTTTAATTATGGAAGTCACTAAATGCATACAAGTGTATGAGAAAACAGTTTTAACACCGCTTTCAAGCACACAGGGTTTTAGCATTCAGGACTCACTTGTTTTTGTCTCGGTATTGCGTTCAGGTATAGCAATCCTAATTCCTGCCTTAGATTTATTCCCATCCACACCTGTAGGATTTATCGGCCTTGAACGGGATGAAAAGACAGCGATTGCCCATGAGTATTATATAAAATTTCCGAGCAAATTGCGTAATAAACATATACTTATCCTTGATCCAATGCTTGCGACAGGCGGTTCGCTTGTCGCTACGGTATCAGCCCTTAAGAATAAAGGCGCAAAAGATATCAGCGCTGTCTGTATGTTAGCTGCACCTGAAGGTATCGATTTTCTGCACAATAAACATCCGCAAGTAAATGTTTATACCACTGCTGTTGACTCGCATTTAAATGATTCAAAATGTATTGTTCCAGGTCTTGGCGATTTTGGAGATCGTTATTTCGGCACCTGATTTTGGTCGAGATATTATTTTAACAGTAGCTTGATTAAACCTTCAACAGATAAGTATATTTCTGAAAAACAAATCCTGTAATGATAATTTGAAAGCTTATAAGGATCTTTGATATCATCAAAATCAGTGTCATACATCCCGGAACAACTTACTGAAAAAGGCTTTAATAAAAATGTCTTATCTATTGCATCCGGATAGTTTTCAATTATCTTTTCTTTATGCTGATTAGTCATTACAATAATCATATCTGCCTTGGCAATCATATCTTTTGTCAAAAGAATTGATTTATGACCGGAAACATTAATCCCGTTTTCCTCCAGCATTTCAACGGCCTTGTGGTCTGCAAGCGCACCATTCATATTTATGAGAGATGCCGACATAACTGAAATATCACCAATACCTCTTTCGGCAGATATTTTTTTGAAAATATTTTCTGCCATAAAACTGCGGCAGATATTTGCAGTACAAACGAATAGAATCTTCATGTGGTTTTACTCATCAAGCTTTTCAAAAAATTCTTTCTCGGCGCCGCATTTGGGGCAGCACCAGTCATCCGGCAAATCTTCAAAGGGCGTGCCCGGGGGAATATTGTGCTCGTAATCGCCAACTTTGGGATCGTATATATATTTTGTGCAGGGGCTTTCATAGCATGACATTTTTCTGGTTGCCATTAAAATATACCTCCTTCGATAAAATGTTAATAGTTATCGGGAAAGTCTTTTAAATGTTTTGTCATATTCGGGAAATCCCAAAATGGATTGCAGCTCTTTAAAATCGAGGATTTCATCAGGTCTTCCTCCCTTTTTCAGGCAGGCAAGGGCCTTTTTCATAGCACAGGCAGCGGCAGAAAGCAGGGTCAAGGGATAAGCAGCTATTCGGTACCCTATAGTTTCAAGTTCTTCCGGCGGCAGAACCGGTGTAGTGCCTTGTTCTACTATGTTAGCCATTTGACACCCGCCAAGCTTTCCTATTTTCATCATTTCTTTTTTTGAACGGGGGGCTTCAACAAATATGATATCCGCTCCCAGATTCAGAAATGTTTCTGCCCGGAAAAGGGCTTCATCAAGTCCGAATTTGGCCCTGGCATCGGTGCGGGCCACAATCACGATATCTTCGTCGTTCGTTCTCGCTTCATTTCTTGCTTCTATGGCGGCTTTGATTCTTAATAATGCTGTATCGCGGTCAACTACATCCTTTCCTGTGGTATGACCGCAACGTTTGGGGTTGACCTGATCTTCAATCATGATACCGGCGGCGCCGGCACGGATATACCCGTGTACAGTACGTTTTATATTAACGGGGTTGCCGTATCCAGTGTCACCGTCGCAGATAACGGGAATCTTTGAAACATTGCAGATATGTTGTGCCTGATCCGCCATTTCACCATAGGAAATAAGGCCGGTATCAGGCATGCCCAAACGAACGGCGGAAACACCAAACCCGCTCATAAAGGTTACCCCAAATCCGCTCTGGTTGATCAATATTGCGCTGAAGCTATCATAACAGCAAGGCATAATGATAAATTTTTCATCCCTTAGAAGTTGCCTGAGCTGTTGAACCGCTTTTGACTGCCTGGACATGGGCTGAATCACTCTCCGCTGTGTTTCTTAAAATAAAATGCAGTTATCTGTATATAAACCAAAAAATTTCTGGTTATGTCAGTACATTTTTTACCGTGTCAAACCCCATCCTATCAATCATTTTCCCAAGACGTTCACCTTTATTTGCATTTTCAGAATAATACTTTATTACTTTCTCAATAGCCATAAGAGCCTCATCATCATTTAAATCGCTTAACAGTTCCTGGGCAATTCGCGGCTTTGCACCAACATTACCGCCGATAACAAGTGTCCATCCTTTTGTTTTTCCGTATAGACCGATATCACGTACCCAGGATTCAGCGCAATTTATATTACATCCGGATACTGCAATCTTTAATTTTCCAGGAAGCTCCATACCGTGGTATTTTTCATCCAGTTTCATCCCTATTCCAAGTGAATCCTGCTGACCGATTTTACAAAAGGTTGTACCAGGGCATGTACGGATACTGCGAACGCAAAGCCCCACAGCCGCACCCGGTTTCAAATCCAGATCTTTCCAAACATTGTCAATATCTTCCTCACGGATGCCAACCATAGCGATTCTAGTGGCGCCGGTTATCTTCATAGCCTTTACATTGTATTTTTCAGCAACATTGGCAAGCCTTCGTAGAAGTTCCGGGGTTACAATTCCGCATGGGGTATGTGCCGCTATAGCATAAGTTTCATTGTCTCTCTGAATAATGGCTCCTTTTTCTCCAAGTTTAAGCATAAATTTTCTCCTCTATTTTAAAAAGAAATAACAATATCAATATAAAGACTCTCCCAAACATTTTGAGCCGCAACAACTATGGTGCTCTCTGCTATCAGCAGTCGGGTTCAAATGTTTGCTTAGTCTCAACAATATAATCTCTGATTTATTTATAATCTATAAAAATTCTAACAGCCACATAACGGCAAGGCAACACTTTGTTTTATGGCAGGGTGTAAATTTGCTTTCTACGAAGATATCATAAACTGAAGAGCCGGTAATAAAATCCCTTCATTCTAATCAACTCTTCATGGCTGCCCGATTCGATTACTTTTCCTTTCTTCAGCACGATGATACGGTCAGCTCTGCGGGCTGTTGAGAGGCGATGGGCAATAATTATAGAGGTTCTGCCTTTCATAAGGTTTCCTACCGCCTTTTCTATACGGCTCTCCGTATCTGAGTCGACATAAGATGTGGCCTCGTCAAGCATAATTATTTCAGGATCACGGGCCAATGCTCTGGCTATTGATATGAGCTGCCTCTCACCGCTTGATATGGATCTTCCGCCTTCTGAAAGTACTGTATCAAGGCCTTGCGGCAGTCTTTCTATTATGGCTCTGCAATTTGAAGCGTCGATAATATGTTCCATTTCTTGATCCGTAATGCCACTTTTACCCCTTGCAATGTTTTCCCGCACAGTTCCGGAAAATAAAAAAGAATCCTGCATTACAAGCGCCATTTTTGACCTGAGTAAAGCAGGAGGAATTTCTCTGATATCGGTTCCGTTGACAAGTATAACACCTGATTCAGGATCATAAAATCTTTCCAGAAGATTAAGAAGTGTTGTTTTACCAGTTCCCGTTGGACCGACAACCGCTATTTTTTCACCAGATCTTATATACAAGGTTATATTATTTAAAACCTGCTCATCCGGAGCATAGCCGAATGAAACATTCTTGAATTCAATGGAATTTATCTTTCCAAATAGTTTATTATAAAAAAGAACCTTATCAATTGTTTCTGGAGAATAGTCATGCATGTTGTGTCCGGCAGTATGCTCATTATCAAGAATAAGAAATATTCTTTCTGCTGAAGACATGGCATTTTGAAGTATATTGTATTTATCGGCAATATCTCTTATCGGCCTGAAAAACATCTTCATATAAGATATGAAAGCTACGAGTGCACCTATGGTCACTTCGCTGGAAATGACATTGCCTCCGCCATAAAAAATCACAAGAGCAACGGAAACGGATCCGAGAAGTTCTATAACCGGCATAAAAATGGCAAGAACATGTATCTGTTTCATGCCTGCTATATAGTTTTCATGATTAATTTTTTCAAAACCCTCATAGTTTTCGCCTTCTTTTCTGAAAAGCTGTATCACCTTAATTCCTCCGATAGTTTCGGCTATCCTGGAATTTATTTCCGCTATCTTTACTCTCAGTGTCCTGAAGGCTTCTCTGGCGCGGTTTGAAAAACTGAAAGAGGCAATTACGACAAAGGGCATGACTGTAAATGACACAAGAGCGAATTTCCAGTTTATACCGATAAGAACGATCATAATTCCAAACAGCAAAAAAATGTCCTTGAAAACAACTGATATTACGGATGTAAAAAACTCATGCATATTCTGAACATCGCTTGTAACTCTTGTTACAAGTCTTCCTGTAGGATTCCGCGTGAAAAAAGAAACAGAAAGATCCTGAATATGGTTAAAAAGCTGCATCCTTAGATCGTGCATTACCATTTGCCCGGTGTATTCCATCAGCATAATCTCAAAAAAATCCAGAAAAAAGCCCGTAATTACAAGAGCAAGCAGAACTGCCGCTGCAAGGCCGACTCCTCTTATATCCTTTGCTCTTAAGATAAAAACATCTCCCCTGTCCATCTCAGCAAGCTTTTCATAAGGAATAAGCGCAATAACTTCTTCTTTATTATAAGTAATATTATACTTTTTCAGAATATCGCTGACCTTGGGGTTGCTTATATCCGCCCTGTAAAATCTTGTTCTCTTTTCTTCATGTTTATGGTTCTCTTCATGATTGCTTGTGCGGGGAACTATATATCTGTCTATTACAACCTTTGTCACATAGGGAAGCGCCAGATCCAGCAGGGTTATCGATATTACAAGCAATATGGCCCAGGAAAAAAGTCCGCGGTAAGGTTTGCCAAAAGCATAAAGCTTTTTTAAAAGATTTAAGTCATAATGCTTGTCAAGCCTTTGTTCTTCATAACCATAATCAAATCGCATTCATTTCCTCTTCAATTTCCTGCATCCTGAAAGTATTGGCATAGTATTTCCCAAGCTTCATGAGCAAATCATGATTTCCCAATTCTGTGATTTTTCCCTTGTCGATTACTGCTATCTGATCTGCAAAACAAAGAGCGGAAAGCCTGTGTGATACAATAATGATAGTCTTTTCTCCTTGCATGGATCTTATATTGTTTATTATAGCCGAACCTGTTTCAACATCAACCTGGCTTACAGGATCATCCAAGATAATTATTGGCGAATCGGCAAGAAACGATCTTGCAAGAGCTATCCTTTGCTTTTGACCTCCTGAAAGAACGATGCCTTTTTCTCCTACTATTGTATCAATGCCGGAGGGAAAGCTTTTTACAGTTCTAAGGAGCATAGCTTTATCCATTATCTTTTCAAGATCCGACTCTTTTATATTTTTACTTCCAAGTGTTATGTTGTCACGTATCGTTCCATCAAACAGGAATGGTTCCTGTGGCATAAAAGTAATGGTTTTTCTGATATCGTAGAGTCTTATATTCCGAATATCTTCACCATCTATTTGTATCTGTCCGCAAGATACATCGTACAGCCTTGGAATCAGGCTTAAAAAAGTTGTTTTGCCGCTTCCGGGAGGACCGGCAATTCCTGTGATTTTCCCTTTTTCAATTCTGATGTTTATATCGGACAACACAGATTGAGCGTCATCTCCGTATGAAAACGATACATTTTTAAAGACTATTTCCCCTGCATCTTTATGTATGGTTGTTGCGTCGATTTTATCGACAATTTCAGGAGGTGTTTCCATAATCTTGTTTATCCTGTCCAGGGATGCTTTACCGCGCTGTACAAGGTTTGTAACCCAGCCCATAGCCATCATTGGCCAGGTGATAAGACCAAGATAGTTAATAAATGCCACAAAATCGCCCGGGGTTATAGTCGAATATATTGTCTGCCTGCCTCCAAGGTAAAGAACGATAACAAGGCTTATGTTTGAAAAAAGCAGCATCATCGGGAAGAAAAAACCTGTAATTTTGACAAGCCTTAGATTCTTTTTTATGTAGTCTTTTGATTTTGTCTCGATAATATAGCTTTCTTCTTTTTCCCTCGCATATGCTTTGATCACCTGGATTCCCGCAAACTGTTCGCGCACGGATTCGGTTAATTCGGAAAATGATTCCTGGACTGCTCCGTAAAGCCTGTGCATTTTTCTACTTAATAACCTTGTTCCGAAAATAATAAAGGGCATAGGTATGAGGGCAAATATGGTAAGTGTTTTGTTAATATACAGCATAAAGCCTATAGCAGCCGAACCAAGAATTATGGCATCCGTCAGAGCTACAATTCCCATCCCTATAGCCATTCTGATATGCATTATATCGTTTGTGGCATGCGCCATAATGTCTCCGGTTTTTGTTTTGTCAAAATACGGAGAAGAGAGGGTCTGTATATGAATAAAAAGCCTGTTTCTTAAGCCTTCCTCAACAATTCTTGAAGTGCCTATAAGATTCTTTCTCCATAAATATCTGAAAAAAGTTGTTAAAAGAGCAATGCCAATAATATAAAGAGCATATATGGCAAGTTTTTTCATATCAGCTTTAAATAAAGTAAGGTCATCGATCGCCAGTTTCATTATACGAGGAATTATAAGCTGCAAAAAATCGACAGCTATCAGACACAAAAGACCTATTCCTATCATAAGACGGTTTTTAATAAAATATGGCTTTATAAGTTCAATAGATTTCACAGTATATTCCAATCATTAAAGCATATGTTCGACAACCGGCAGAAGAAGTCGGGGCCGGATGAAACAATTTTCATTATTTTAGATACACGATACTCGGTTTGGTATGCAAGAGGCAGTTTTCATTTGTGGGCTGGGCGCTTGATTCCAAATGGGATTTATCTTTGCAATAAGCCCAAAATCCGCTATTAACGCGAAAATTTATGAAATAAATATTGAAAAACCTCGTTGATTCAGATAGATATGTGTTATCAAGACAGCATAAATATTTAACCAACGAGGTTATGAATATGATAAAACAAACAGTGTTACCATTCAAGATAGA
>DYJH01000062.1 GCA_020723255.1 Desulfonema limicola
CCGGCCTGGGGTGAGGGTGGAACCACTTGAATTTACTTCAAGTGGCTGGAGAGGGATAGCCCTCTCCAGCTGAGTAAAAAGTCGTTTTTTGACTTTTTACGAAAGTATCATACTTGGTTATTCTGATTCTGAAACTTTTCGTATTTCTTGCGAAAGCGCTCAATACGACCGGCAGTATCTATAAGTTTTTGTTTTCCTGTAAAAAAGGGATGACATTTTGAACAGATTTCAATTTTGATACCTGATTTCGTCGAGCCCACCTCAATAGTATTACCGCAGGCACAACTGATTGTTGTTGCAACATATTTTGGATGAATATCTTTTTTCATTTTTTATACCTCTTATATTTTAATATCATGCATTCATGGAATTAAGAAAATGTTCATTATTCTTTGTTCCGCGCATTTTTTCAAGAAGAAATTCGAGACTGTCTGTAGGATTTAATGACGAAAGAAGTTTTCTTAAAATCCATACTCTGTTTAATATATCTTCAGAAAGAAGAAGTTCTTCTTTTCTCGTGCCGGATTTCTTTATATCAATGGCAGGAAATACTCGCTTATCAGCAAGTTTTCTGTCAAGCTGTATTTCCATATTGCCGGTGCCTTTGAATTCCTCAAAAATAACTTCGTCCATCCGGCTCCCGGTATCAACAAGAGCGGTTGCAATAATGGTCAGGCTTCCGCCCTCCTCGATGTTTCTTGCAGAACCAAAAAAGCGTTTAGTCCGCTGAAGCGCATTAGAATCAACACCGCCGGACAGGATTTTACCGCTTGGGGGCATAACGGAATTGTAAGCACGGGCAAGTCTTGTAATACTGTCTAAAAGAATAATAACATCTTTTTTATGCTCAACGAGCCTTTTAGCTTTTTCGATTACCATTTCAGCAACCTGGACATGTCTTTCGGCTGGTTCATCAAAAGTCGAGCTGATGACTTCAGCCTTGACATTACGTTCCATGTCGGTAACCTCTTCAGGGCGCTCGTCTATCAGAAGCACAAAGGGCACAACTTCTTTATGGGCTGAAATAACGCTATTTGCAATATTTTGTAACAACATAGTCTTACCGGCTCTGGGCGGTGAAACAATCAGGCCTCTTTGTCCGAATCCTATTGGAATCATTAAGTCCATTATCCGCATGGAATAATTTTCCGAATCGTTTTCTATGTTTATTTTTCTGTTTGGGTAAAGAGGCGTAAGATTGTCAAAAAGTATTTTATCTCTTGCTATTTCAGGATCTTCATAGTTTACAGCTTCTACTTTCAACAATGCAAAATAACGTTCCGATTCTTTGGGTTGCCTGATCTGGCCTGAAACAATATCACCGGTTCTCAAATTAAATCGCCTTATCTGTGATGGAGAAACATAAATATCGTCAGGACCGGGTAAATAGTTATAGCTGGGAGCCCTTAAAAATCCGAAACCATCAGGAAGAATCTCAAGAGTGCCTTCACCATAGATCAGACCATTTTTTTCTATCTGACTCTGGATCAAAGCAAAAATGAGCTCCTGTTTTCGCATGCCGGCGGCTCCATCAATATTCAGGCTTTTGGCAAGCTGGGTCAGCTCTTTAATTTTTTTATTTTTCAGTTCAATTATATTCATTAATATTGTAACCTCATAATTTTTAGAAATACCTTTTCAAAAATTATTATCCAGAATATTTAATAGCTCTTGTTTTAATTATATCGTGTTTTTTGTCAGAAACTTAAAGATTATATACCTGTCTCTCATTCTCTTCAATTTAACCCCAAAAATATTATTTATCATCCGCAAATCATATATTATGTCTGGATTATTTTCTATGGAGTAATATTTGCCATCTATCGGTATTATACAGAAGATTAAATTAACTATCCACTCCAAGGCGGGCTTGATATCTTTATGGTAATTTTATTTATTATGCTCAATATATATTATCCAATTTGTTTTGACAAGTAAAAAATTTAAAAAACATAAGCTTTTATTGATTTTGATACCCTTATGATTATATGCTAATTTAAAGCTTCCTCGCTGCAAGCAACGGGGGTAGCGTGAGCTGTTAAGGTTCATTCCCATAGTGAGTCAATATTTTGTATGGAGAAAAATATATGTTAGACATAGGTATGCCTGAATTTCTCTTGATTGCTGCAATAGCTCTTGTAGTTATTGGGCCTGATAAACTTCCTGCTGTTGCCAAAACGCTTGGACGTATGTTCGGTGAACTGAAAAAGGTTACTAATGAGTTCAAACAAACTATGGAATCTGAATTAAAATTAAACGAAACAAATGATATTGATGAAAAAGAAATAATAGATAAAGCGGAAAAAATAAATAAACAGGAAAATTATGAAATTGCTTCCAAGCATGATGAAGATAAAAACGAAATTAGAGATGACAGTGGATGTGAAAGTGAGAACTGCTTAGAAAAAGAACCGGCAAAAGGAACTACAAAAGATGAAAGAGGATGATAAGATATCTTTTACAGCCCACTTGAAAGAACTTAGAAAACGACTGATAATTTGCTTTATTGCAATAGGAGTCGGATTTGCAATAACATACGGATTCAAAGAGAAAATCTTTGAAATTCTCATACTTCCATTAATTCATGAAATGAAACACGGGGATAAAATGATTTTTACAGGCCTTTCCGAGGCTTTTTTTATCTATATGAAACTATCTTTTTTCGCAGGCATTCTTATAGCTTCTCCTGTTGTACTATACCAGATATGGGCTTTTGTTGCGCCTGGTCTATATCATGATGAGAAACGTCATTTAATTCCGATGGTTTTGTTTTCTGCATTTTTTTTCGTTGGGGGCGTTCTTTTCTGTTATTTCATAGTGTTTCCTGTAGCTATCAAATTTTTTCTAGGCTTTGCAACAGATGTAATACAACCGCTTCCATCCATGACCGAATATTTAAGTTTTACCACAAAGATGCTTCTTGGTTTCGGTCTTGTTTTCCAACTCCCCATTGTTATAATATTTCTTGCAAGACTTGGCATTGTTACAGTGGAATTTTTGAGGAAAAACAGAAAATATGCAATTTTGCTGATATTTGTTGTTGCTGCTATTCTGACTCCAACTCCTGATATCTTTAACCAGCTTCTTATGGCTGTTCCTCTTATATTTTTGTACGAGGTAAGCATTATTGGAGCAATCTTTTTTCAAAAAAAGAAGGAGAAAGAAAAAATGGGGAATACAGATAAAAAGACAGGGGAGTAACTAACGATTATGGCATTAAAAACAACTGAAGATATAAACAAGAAATCATTAAAACACAATTTACAAAACAGCGGGCTTGCTCTTTTTACCGATCTTTATGAGCTGACTATGATGCAGGCCTATTTTGAGGAGGGTATGACACAAGACGCTGTTTTCAGTTTGTTTGTTCGCCGACTTCCTGAAAGGCGAAATTTTTTGCTTTCCTGCGGACTTGATACGGTTCTTGATTATTTGGAAAATATCTGCTTTGAAGATGATGATATTTCTTATCTTGCCTCAATCGGGAAATTCTCAGATCATTTTCTTTCCATGCTTCGTGATTTTCGCTTTACCGGCGACGTTTACGCTATGCCTGAGGGTACGCCGGTATTTGCAAATGAGCCTATTATGGAGATCGTGGCTTCCTTGCCTCAGGCTCAGATTGTAGAGACCTTCATAATGAATCAGATTCATTTGCAAACCCTGCTTGCATCTAAATCCTATAGAGTTGTCACGGCAGCACAGGGGCGCACAGTTGTTGATTTCGGAACCCGCCGGATACATGGCATTGACGCAGCTCTCAAGGCGGCCCGGGCTTTCTATATAAGCGGTGTTGCCGCAACCTCTAATGTTCTTGCAGGAAAGAAATACGGAGTGCCTGTTACAGGAACCATGGCGCACAGCTATATCCAGTCCCATGAAGATGAAGCTTCCGCCTATTACGCTTTTGTTCAACAATATCCTGATACAGTATTGCTCGTCGATACTTACGATACCCTTGAAGGAGTGCAAAAAGTCATAAACCTTTCAAAAACGCTCGGTAAGAAGTTTAAAGTCAAAGCCTTGCGTCTTGATTCAGGCGATCTTTACGAACTTTCCTGCAAAGTGCGTCAGATGCTTGACAATGCTTTTTTAAACAAGGTTGAGATCTTTGCAAGCGGTGGTCTTGATGAAGGATCGATAGAAAAACTTGTGTCTTCCGGCGCACCGATAGACGGCTTTGGTGTGGGTACCAGTATGGGCGTTTCAAACGATGCACCCGACCTGGATATTGCCTATAAACTATGTTTGTATGCAGGTAAAGGACGGCTAAAGTTATCAATCGGCAAGCCGGTGCTTCCGGGGCGCAAACAAGTATTTCGCATTTCGGAAGGTAAACAAGACATACGCGACATAATAGTCTGTGCTGACGAAAATTTTCAGGGCAGGCCGTTGCTCATACCGGTAATGGAAAAAGGAAGGCGCCTTCCTGAAAGTATCGTTAATCTTAATTCTATACGTAACTATGCAAAAGAACAGGTAGCCAATTTACCTTCGCGTATAAAGTCAATAGCCAAACCTGAGTTGCCTTATCCTGTCGATGTCAGCCAAGCGCTTTCAGATTATCAAAAGAAGGTTGAGGAAGAATTAACAATAAGTGTAAAATAAGCAAAAGCGGGTATCTTGCGAAACATATTTAAAGGAACGATATTATGACTAATATAGAATATCGCTTAGAAGCTGGTGATGCGTTGATAGTCGTTGATATGCAAAATGATTTTTGTCCGGGGGGGTTGCTGCCGATTAAAGATGGTCACATGATTGTTCCGGTTATCAACCAATGGATTAACGCGGCTGTGGCAAAGAGAATTCCGGTGTATGCCTCGCGGGACTGGCACCCCCTTGAGCATTTAAGTTTTAAGGATAGCGGGGGACTTTGGCCGCCTCACTGTGTCCAGGACACTGACGGTGCGCGGTTCCATCCTAATCTTAAATTGCCGGACTCTGCTATAATAATTACTAAAGGCGTGCGCTTTGACCAGGACCAGAATTCAGTATTTGACCAGACAGGATTATCTGTTAAACTAAAAAAAGACGGAATAAAGCGGCTATGGGTCTGTGGTCTTGCCGAAGATGTATGTCTGCTTGCAACAGTTTTGGACGGATGCAGAGAGGGCTTTGAAGTAATGCTTATTTCAACAGCAACACAGGCCATTTCTCCTGAAAGCGGCGAGAAAGCCCGCCGGGATATGCGCAATGCAGGTGCGCAGATTATGTAAAGAAGCAGTATTATTTCATACATTTTACTGATGATAGCTTCAAACGTATTCTTTTTGTAGCGGACTATTCAAGCTACTTGAACTTGCATGACGAAAATTCTAAATAAACCGGTGGTTGGTGATTTTTTCTGAGTTCATGGATTATGCCTGGAAAGGGTTTCCCTAAGAGATTCCATAACAGGCGGGATTTTTTCTTCCAGAATTTTCGAAAAATTATAAGAAAGAATATGCTTATCCTCTTTACCCATCATGAGCTGGTAGATATTGTAATACGCATCTTCCCTGTTGCCTCTAAGTTCATGAGTCCATATGATTTCATTATCCGAAAGACGCCTTAAGCGAAGTGTTATGTCAAGAGTTACTTCATATGAGATGTACGGAAGACCGATTATGCGGGTACACCATGCATAAAATCCTGATCCGTAAAAATAACATCTTTCTTTAAGAGTTGTTTGTCTGAGTATTCCTTCAAGACGCAATGCAGTATTTGCATACCTGTCTTCGGGAAGGTAAAATACTCGTCTAAAAAGCCTGTTTCTGCTGATATCATTATATATCGCTCTTGAAAACGATGATTTGAAAGGAAATGAGTTGTATGTTGAAAACCCGGAGTAGGTGTCGGGGGTTTCGGAAACGAAATCTATCCACAAAACTCCCGGAATAAATCCTAACCATTTTTTCGCATCGCTTGTTGTTCCCTGCGGTCTCAAATCAATAAATTCATCAACGCCAAGCGTTTCCTCTATAGGTTTTAAAGAAACATATCCGGCTGTTTTGTAATCAAGGGAGTTATCAAGCTTGTTTATGGCGCAAGATGCGAAAACAACAAAGACAAACATTAACAGTATGCCCAGCGAAATTCTTTTCATATGGGTATTATCCATTTTTTTCAATTACACGTGCAAAAACATCCTGATTCAAATCATGCATACCGCCGCTTATTATGCTGTGATAGCCGGCTGCAGCTATCATGGCGGCATTATCTCCACAAAGGGCAACGGATGGGATATGAACCTTTATTCCTGATGCACTTCCATCAAATTCTACTTTTTCACGTAATCTGTTGTTTGCCGCAACACCGCCTACTACTGAAACATGTTCGCATTTTTTTAAAGCGGCGGCATTGAGTAGTTTGTAAGACAAAACATCAACAACCGACTCCTGAAATCCGGCAGCTATATCAGGGGTCATTTCTTTATATTCACTATAATTGTTTTGAATAAAACGGCTGACAGAGGTTTTTATTCCGCTGAAGCTGAAATCAAAACCTGATTTTTCAAGATAAGCTCTCGGAAAACATATTTTTGAGCGATTCCCCTGCTCAGCAAGATCAGATATTATTTTTCCACCCGGATACCCGAGGCCAAGCATTTTAGCCACTTTATCAAAAGCTTCTCCAGCTGCATCATCGCGGGTTTGCCCCATTAGCTCCATTTCAGTATAAGAATTTACGAGATAAATGCCTGTATGACCCCCTGACGCAAGAAGTGATATGAATGGGAAAGGAGGCGGATCGGGCTCTAAAAAAATTGAGTGAATATGTCCTTCGAGGTGATTTACACCTACCCATGGAATATTCATTGCAAAAGCGTATGCCTTTGCAAATGAAAAACCAACCAGGAGTGAACCTATAAGGCCAGGCCCACGTGTAACAGCTATAGCTTCGATCTGTTGTTGTTCGATCCCAGCGCTGCTCATTGCTTTTCTGACAACAGGTACTATGGATTCCATATGCTTTCTGGATGCCAGTTCGGGGACAACGCCTCCGTACGGGTAATGAATTTCGGCCTGTGAAGACACTATGGAGGATAAAATTTTTCTTCCGCCTGAAACTACAGAAGCGGCCGTTTCATCACACGATGTTTCGATTCCAAGAATGATCATAAAAATGCTATTCAACCCATTTTATTTTTTCCTGAGAGTGCTTTCTTTCTGCAATTTCTCCGATAAGATATATCTTTTCATTGAAAGCTGTTAAACGGTCCATAATTTCATCTACCGATTTTTCAGGCACTATAGCAACCATGCCAATGCCGTTATTAAATGTTCTCATCATTTCTTCTTCAGAGACTTCCCCTGCTTCCTTTAAAAAAGTAAAAACTGGGGGTATATCCCAGCTGCCTTTTTTAATTTTAAGCATGCATGTTTCGGGTATAATGCGTACGATGTTTTCAGAAATGCCTCCGCCGGTTATGTGAGCAAGGCCGTGAATCGGAAGATCCTTAAGCAAGCTCATAATTACAGGAGAATATATCCTTGTGGGTGTTAGAAGCTCTTCTCCTATAGTTTTGCCAAGTTCAGCAATATAGGAATCAATTTTAAGCTTAAGAACATCAAAACAAATCTTTCGCGCCAGCGAATACCCGTTGCTGTGAAGACCGTTTGATGTAATGCCTATCAGTTTATGGCCCATACGAATACCGGAGCCATCTATAATTTTACTGTAATCAACAATTCCAACAGCAAACCCAGCAAGATCATATTCATTTTTTTTGTAAAATCCGGGCATCTCTGCTGTTTCACCGCCTAAAAGCGCACATTTAGCCTGCTTGCAACCTTCGGCAATGCCTTTTATTACTTCGATAGCTGTTTGCGAATCAATTTCTCCTGTTGCAAAATAATCGAGAAAAAATAACGGTTCTGCTCCCTGAACAATGATATCATTTACACTCATTGCAACAAGGTCGATACCTACGGTATCATGTTTGCCCATCATGAAAGCAACTTTAAGTTTTGTTCCAACACCGTCTGTTGCGCTTACAAGAACAGGTTTTTGATAATTATCCGTGTTAATGGAAAACAAGCCGCCAAATCCGCCTATTTCACCAACAACTCCGGGTCTGTTTGTTTTTTTTGCAATTTCTTTTATAGAGTCAATCAATTTGTTAGCTTTGTCTATATCAACGCCTGCACCGGCATAAGTTAATGATTTTGTCATGTTATGTTCCATTTCATTAAAATAGAATTAGTTGCTTTTAAATTATTTAACCCAAAAAATATCCATTTGTTATCAGGGAAATATGGTTCTATTTACCAGAGGATCAGGGCAAGTATTTATGATTGTTGGTTGAAAGTAATTTTGAAAATAAACTGATTGGATTTGAAAGTCAAAACAATTTTTTTGACATAAAATGCTATATGTTGTAACTATCCAAATAAATTTAACGATATTTAACAAGATGAGGCTTTGTTATGAATAAATTTGCTAGGCTTGACCGTTTACCTCCATATGTATTTGCAACTGTTAACAAAATAAAAATGGATGCAAGACATGCTGGAGAAGATATAATAGATCTCGGTATGGGAAATCCCGATCTTGGAACTCCCCTGCATATTGTTGATAAACTTATTGAAGCTGCCCAAAAGCCGCATAATCACCGTTATTCCGCCTCAATGGGCATAACCAAGCTGAGAATGGCTATATCAAGCTGGTATAAGCGCCGGTTTGATGTTGATATTGATCCGGATAATGAGGCTATTGTAACAATAGGGGTAAAAGAAGGATTATCACACCTCATTCTTGTTACAATCAGGCCCGGAGATGTAGTATTTACGCCCACTCCTACTTATCCGATTCACCCGTTTTCTGCAATTATAGCAGGTGGAGAAGTCCGTGGAATTCCAGTAGGGCCGGGTTGCGATTTCTTTGAAAATCTTATAGATGCCACCAGGCAGACATGGCCAAAGCCCAAAGTTTTGATAATCAGCTATCCCCATAATCCAACCACAGAGGTAGTAAGTATAGATTTTTTTGAAAAGATTGTGGATTATGCGAAGGAGCACAATATCATGGTTATCCATGACTTTGCATATGCAGACCTTGTATTTGATGACTATGTCGCTCCCAGTTTTCTTCAGGTCAAAGGCGCAAAGGATGTCGGTGTTGAATTCTTCTCTCTTTCAAAAAGTTATAACATGCCCGGATGGAGGGTCGGTTTTTGTGTGGGGAATCCTGAAATTGTTTCAGCGCTGCGGAGAATTAAAAGCTACCTTGATTACGGCGTTTTTCAGCCGATCCAGATAGCATCTATTATTGCCTTAAACGGCCCTCAGGATTGTGTAAAAGATATATGTGATATGTATAAAGAGCGCAGAGATGCACTCATAAGCGGTCTTAACCGTATAGGCTGGAATATTGCCAGCCCGAAAGGAACCATGTTTGTTTGGGGCAAAATTCCGGACAAATATATAAAGATGGGTTCTGTGGAATTTTCAAAATTTATTATCAAGGAAGCACAGGTTGCGGTTTCGCCGGGTCTCGGATTCGGGGAATACGGGGATGAATATGTCCGCTTTGCGCTTATTGAAAACACAATGCGTATTAACCAGGCCATTCGGGGTTTAAGAAAAGTGCTGTAGGCAAACGTCCGGTAATTACAGTGAACAACATAAATAAATTGATATAATTTTACCCTCCCCTTAATCCCCTCCCCTCAAGGGAGGGGAAATAAGAGAATCTCCCCTCAAGGGAAAGAAAACAAAAGAGTTCTCTCTCCCCTTGTGTGAGAGGGTCAGGGTGAGGGGGATGCAGGAAATTTTTATGAGAAAAATCAATATAGGTTTGCTTGGCTGCGGTACGGTAGGAACAGGTGTTGCTAGAATATTGCTGGAGAAAAAAGATCTAATCAGCTCAAGAGTAGGAGATGAGCTGGAATTGAAGTATGTTGCAGATTTGGATGCGACCAGAGATAGAGGCATAAAGTTTGCGGACGGGGTGTTTGTAAACGATGCATTAAAGGTTGTTGATGATCCTGAAATAGATATAATTATAGAACTTATAGGCGGTGAGAAGATATCAAAAGATTTGATTTTAAGAGCTATAGATAACGGGAAGCAGATCGTAACAGCAAACAAAGCCCTTCTTGCATCTTACGGAAACGAAATATTCAGAGCTGCTGCCGCAAAAGGTGTTGATGTTGCATATGAAGCGAGCGTCGGCGGCTGCATACCGATAATAAAATCCCTGAAGGAATCGCTGATCGGCAACCAAGTCAGTTCCATGATAGGCATATTAAACGGAACATGCAACTACATACTTTCAAAAATAACAGATGATGGAAGTACTTTCGAAGCATCCTTGTCGGAAGCTCAGGCAAACGGCTTTGCCGAAGCTGATCCCACATTAGACATTGAAGGACTTGATACAGCCCACAAATTGGCTGTTATTAATTCTATTGCCTATGGGATGGAGGTTAATTTAAAAGATATCTATATAGAAGGCATTTCAAAGATTACTCCTCTCGACATTGAGTTCGCAGGTCAGTTCGGTTACAGAATTAAACTTCTTGCGATAAGCAAGTACAGAGGAAATTCTGTTGAGGCAAGAGTGCATCCCACAATGATACCTTTCCATAATTTGCTTTCAAATGTATATGGCCCCCTCAATGCAATTACAATTACAGGAGATTACGTAGGCGATATTCTGCTTTACGGCAGGGGCGCCGGAATGATGCCCACGGCAAGCGCTGTTATTAGCGATATAGCTGACCTTGCCAGAAATATACTATTCGGTTCGGTAGGAAGAGTTCCTTTGCTTTCATGCCGAATGGCAAATGTCCGGAATATCCCGATTATGCCTGTTGATGAAATTTCTACCCATTACTATTTCAGATTTTCATCACTAGACAGGCCGGGAGTTCTTTCAAAAATCTCCGGCATTTTAGGAAAATACGGCATCAGCCTTAAATCTGTTCACCAGAAGGGTAGAAAAACAAACGGATCGGTACCGATTGTAATGTTTACACACCTTTGCAGGGAAGAAGATGTCAAGAAGGCTCTTGAAGAAATATCAAGGCTTGATGTTGTCAGCGCAAAGCCGGCGCTTCTAAGGATCGAAGATGACAGTGATGAAGATTGAATTTTATATAATAAGGTGATTTATGCACATAGTATGCTGTGATCTCGAGGGAGTATTTGTCCCCGAAATATGGATTAATGTAGCGCAAAAAACAGGAATAGAAGAGCTTAGGCTTACCACAAGGGATATATCCGATTATGATGTTCTTATGAAAAGACGGCTGAAAATATTGGAAAGAGAACATCTTAATATATCAGATATACAAAAAGTTATTGCAACGATAAACCCGCTTGAAGGAGCTGTTGAGTTTCTGTACTGGCTTAGATCAGTAACGCAAGTAATTATTGTGTCGGATACTTTTGTTCAGTTTGCAGGACCATTGATGAAAAAGCTCGGATGGCCGACTCTTTTTTGCAATTCACTTACAATAGGGGCAGACGGTACAATTGAGAATTATAATTTGCGCCAAAAGGATGGTAAGAAAAAAGCAGTAATTGCTTTAAAAACGCTGAACTACAACGTCATAGCTGTCGGAGATTCCTATAACGATATTGCTATGCTCAAAGAAGCAGATAAAGGGATTCTTTTCAGGCCGCCTGAAAATTTTAAAAGTGAATTTCCTGATCTCCCGGTCACACATAATTATCAAGAACTCAAAAAAATACTGGAAGAATATTTGTGAAAAATAAACAAATTATAACATGGTAACGTATGCTAAAAAGCAGAGTTATATACAGAGTTATTTACGGAGATACAGACAACATGGGATATGCTTATAATGCTAATTATCTGCGCTGGTTCGAAATGGGGCGCGGAGAAATGTTCAGGAACATGGGCCTGACTTATAAGGATATAGAAGCAAGAGGATATTACATGCCCTTATCGCATATTGAATGTAAATTTTTATCACCGGTTAAGTATGATGATCTTCTGACAATTGAAACAACCCTTGATACAAGCTTTAAAGGCGGCATGAAGTTTAGTTACCGTATATTGGATGAGGATGGAAATATAGTGCGGGCTACAGGCTCTTCAAAGCATGCCTTTGTCGATAAAAACAGAAAAATTGTGCGCCCTCCTGTTTTTGTCGTTGATGTTATAAAAAAGAGTTTGGCCGGAAATTGATATGAATTATGACATTTCAAAATTCAAAGAATGTAAAATACTTGTTATCGGCGATCTTATGCTGGACGAATACCTTTGGGGCGATGTTGACAGAATATCTCCTGAAGCGCCGGTTCCTGTAATAGAAGTAAAAAAAGAAGATTCAACATTGGGGGGCTCGGGAAATGTAATAAATAATCTTGTAGCTCTTGGGGCTGAAGTTTTTGCTGCCGGTGTTATCGGATGCGACAGGAGCGGAAACACACTACTTAGGAAATTTTCTTCTATTGGCGTTGACACTCAAGGAATTATTCAGGAACCCGGACGGCCTACAACACGAAAAACAAGGATTATCGCAGGAAACCAGCATGTTTTAAGGATTGACAGGGAAACAATAAAAACAATCTCGGATGATACTTTTGATAAAATTGCATGTTTTATCGAAATGAAAATCCCGGAAGCGGATGTGGTGATTATTTCCGACTACGGCAAGGGGTTGATCAGTAAAGTTATGGTGGCAAAAATAGCCAAAACAGCAAAAAAGTATGCCAGAATCACCATAGCAGATCCTAAAGGGCTCGATTATTCAAAATATGCCGGTGTTGCCATAATTACTCCCAACATAAAGGAAGCAGCTCTTGCCTCAGGAATAGAAATAACAAATAATTCGTCACTGGCAAAGGCTGGTGAAAAAATCTTAAAAAGCACCTATATCTCAAACATTCTTATTACCTGTGGGAAAGACGGCATGGTACTTTTTGAAGAAGGCAAAAGACCGTATAAAATTAAAGCCGAGGCAAGGCAGGTGTTTGACGTTTCAGGAGCCGGAGATACAGTGGTGGCAGTGCTCGGTCTTTGTGCTGCGTCCGGGATATCGCTTAAGGTCGGAGCCTCGATTGCAAATACTGCTGCAGGAATAGTTGTAGGAAAGATAGGAACAGCTACTGTCTCAGAAGAAGAATTATCATCCGCTTTGACTGCTCATGCTGACGACTATACAATAAAGCAAAAAACTTTTTCAGAGCTTCCAGCGCTGCTTCAGGATCTGAAGGGAAAAGGAAAGAAAATTGTATTGACAAACGGCTGCTTCGATCTATTGCATTCAGGTCATATCAAGCTGTTTTCCGCTTCAAAAAAGGAAGGTGATATCCTGATAGTTGCAATTGATGATGATAAATCCGTTAAAAAACTCAAAGGAAACGGAAGGCCGGTCATCAAGGCTAAAGAAAGACTCAGAATTTTAAGCGCTCTTGACAGTATTGATTATGTTATAGTTTTTCCTGCAAATAAACTTGGGAAATTGATTGAAACCGTGCGTCCTGATGTACTTACCAAGGGAAGCAATTACTCATTCGAGGAAGTTTACGGGCGTGATCTTGTTGAAAAGCATGGCGGGCGAGTTGTTATTATTCAAGTAAGGGAAAATACTTCTGCAACCAGCATCATAAACTCAATAAGAAAAAGTGAACCTGCTTTATAATGCTTTATTACAGGAAAAGTTCCGATGGTATAATTTTTAAAGTTTATGTTCAGCCTAGATCTTCAAAAAATATGATAGCAGGCCTCTTGGGGGATGCGCTGAAAATAAAAATTACAGCTCCTCCTGCTGACGGTTCTGCAAACAGTATGTGCATTAAATATATTGCCAAAATCCTTTCGATTTCCGCATCAAGACTCGAAATTGTTTCCGGGCACACAGCAAAGACAAAATATATACTTTTAAAAAATGGCGAAAAAGATTCGGACCCATCTCCGGAAGCATTAATATCAAATTTAATTTAACTTATTTTATCTTGATGTTCAATACCTCGTCCGCTTGAAGAATATATAACGCCCTCTATATTTATAGTTTACAATCTGAATAGTATCAGTTTTTTAACGAAATAGATCAATTAAATATATGTGGAGCATTAATGTAATAAATCAGACTTGCCGATAAATATTTTCTTGACAATTAATAATGAGTAATATAGCTGAGCAAAAGTTATAAATTAGTTATAAATATTACAGACAGTTTAATATTATTCTTTTATTTCTTTTCAGCAATACCGGATTTAGATTTTTAGTATTAAAGTAAAGTAGCAAGCTTTTGACTATAAATATAGATTTGCGTTTTCTTTTTCAAGGGTTCTGGGATCAAAGATCGGGGTTTAAGGTAAAATAGCTCGTGAGTTCGTAATGATGAAACAGCTCGAAAGTTGTTGACTTTAAAATTATTTATATAAAATAAAGAAGTAAAAGTCAAGAGAAATATTTATAAATAATAAATTATTATAATGCATTATAAAAAATTGCTTTTTACGAGTCCATCTTATTTTATACTTTCATTGCTTGTTTTGCTTATAAATATTGGCTTGGGACAAGCTAACGGTTTGCCTATGGTGATTGATAATACAAACTGCGCCAGGTACAAAGACTTGCTTATTCCGGCTATGTACCGTGCCGTTGAAAGAGGCGACTTTGTTATTACACCGGGGAAGATAAACTTCAAATATAAACTTCCTGACAGCTTTCTTGCAGCAAGCAAAAAAAATGCAGGAAAATTTGATGTAACACCCAATGGCGACCTGGTCGATAAACGTACCGGAAAATATCCTGAAAATATCTACGGCCTTGCTTTTCCCAATATTGATCCCAAAGACCCAAAAGCTGGGGAAAAGATCATATATAACTTTGAGTTCCAGATGTTTCGTTTTATGGGAGAAACAATAAAAGGACATGTCATATGGATAAACAAAAAAGGAGAAGAACGCTATATTTTAAGTGTGGATAACCGCCTTTATATGAATGGCCGTCCACCAGGTAAAAAAATTAAGAATCCTGATAAAGTCCTTAGGTATGAATTTCAGAACACTATGGAGCCTATGAGCGTTAAAGGACTCAATACAATGTCTTACATTTATGAAGATACAAGGGAGGATAGTAACTATGCTTATGTTCCAGCTATCCGCAGAGTTCGGCAGACATCATCAACGGCAAGATCCGATCCCTATGTGGGTTCTGATGGATGGTTGGATACATATCGTCTGTGGTCAGGGAAGAACCGTAGCATGCAATGGAAGTATGTGGGCGAAAAGACAATACTTGTTTCTTTTACCAGCCCTGATATGATTCCTGTTGAGGAGTTGCCGGATGGAAGGATAGCTATGAGATATCCTTACACCGGCAGGTGTTTTAAATTAAATTATGAAGTCCCTGGATTTAAAGGCGCTTCCTGGGCGCCTGCGCCGGGAGTCATAACCTATATTCCCAGAAAGGTGTGGATTGTGGAGCAAATGCCTAAAGATCCATATTATAGCTGGGGCTTACATATAAATTACATTGATCAGGAGACATATACCATCTGGTATAAAGAGGTATATGAGAGATCAGGTAATTTTCGTACCTGGATAATTAATTTTATGCATAATAGTGAGGCCTCAACCGGAAATAACACTATAGGTGTTTCAGATGCTGCTCTCTATATAGATGAAAATGTTCAACATGCTACGATGGTTGCTGCTTATCCCGATCATGAAAACTATATATGTATTCCTGCTTCACAGATGGGCCCCAGCTTTTTTTTCTTGAACAATTTTTTGCTGTTGTCTAAATAGGATATTTATTTTCCTGTTACGAATTCATCAACATTATGAAATTATAGATTTATATATCTTGTTTGTTTTTTCAGATGGATATATGCTAAAGGCCTCTGAAAGAACGGCTTTGCATTTTTCGTAAGTTCTGACGGCCTCAGCCCGGCGCTCCAGATTCATCTGGCAGAGCATCATGGATTGATAGAGTTCTTCCGCCAGGTTATCCATGGCCAGCCCTTTTTTGTAATGTTCTATCGCCTTTTCGAATTGCCCAGACTTCTGCCAGTATTTTCCGGTGTTAGTTGAAAGGTTGAGAAGCCTGTTTTTTATGCTCTCGCGGATTGCCATGGTCCAGCTCTCCTCGGAGTCCGCAGGAAGAAAGTCTCCTTTATATAAGTCCATAACCCTGCCGGTCAGGTTTATAGCAGCTTTGAATTCCTTTTCGCTTTTTGCCTTTGTCCATGCGCTCTCTGCCTGATCCAACGCGCTCCTGATCGCCCTTAAATCTGTCCAGCAATATTTATCTTGCAGAGAAATCAGTCCTCCATCGACCGAAACAACCTTTTTCCCGATGATATTGCGTAGACGAGAAAGGGTTGTCTCACAGGCTTTGTGGGCCAAATATCCGTCTGCGCCGGGCCAGAGTATGTCTGCAATCTCTTCTTCCGGTATGTCCTTTTGCCCAAGACATATCAAGGCTTTAAGAAAGATCAAAGGCTTTTGCGGCGCCCTGCCTTTGAAATCCAGGTCAATTCCATTCCGTACAATCCGGAATTTGCCGAATGTATAAATCTTCAGCGGCCAGGGCCAGCCTTCCAACTCTACCAGAACCGGGTATTCGGTCAGTTCCCGATTGCTCACGAGTTTCCGGGCATAGTCAGGTTCTATGCCTGCGTCGATGGCCTTTGCGCAGAGAAAGGCCATAACCTTAGGATCCCACCAGTGTAAGAAGCCGATATAATTGTGCTTCCGCCCGATCAGAAAGCCCTGCCGCAAGAGACTCATTGCTTCTTCGTTTTGGCCCTTATCGAAGGCGAATTGTGCCTGGGAAAGAATGCACATGAAACGGAAAAGCTTCGAGCCGGATGAAATATCCATTGCCGACCGAATATGATCTTTCGCCTTTTCTGTCTGTCCCAATTTATGTAGCACCTGTGCCATTACAAAATGTGCGGCTGCCGTCTGGTACACATAGCCGCATTTTTCCGAGTTATTAAGCGCTGTTTCGGCCAGGGTTAAGGCTTCAGAGAAATTTCCTGCCACAAACTCGCGATAGGCTGAAAGACGATGGAATGTTGCGATACGCACTCGCTGCCTGGCATCAAGTGTTGCTTTAAGCGCGCGCATGGTTTCATCTCCTGCTGCCAAATCTCCAGCCTCGAGCTCAACTGACGCCTTTGCGAATAATACGAGATAATCGGAATAGTGGATACCTGTCCTGGCGGAGAATTCAAGAGATGCTGAAATAACCTCTGCCGCTTTTCTCGGCTCAGAATCAATATGAAAGATAGGGCGAATGTGGGCTTCTATTATAATAGATAGCGCTTTTATAAACGGACTAGTTTCCGGTTGCCTAGTTATATTGCGCATCTCTTCCGCCAACAAGGTAAATCTTTTATGGTCTCCCGTTAGCGCGTAATGGAGGCAAACCGAAAAAAAAACCGTACAGCAGAGGGCTTGATCACCGCATTTCCTAGAGAGATTAAGCGATCTTTTTATCCAATATTCCATATCGGCGTGCCCAGGCCAGGCGGTTGCCATCGCAAACACCATGCCGGCAGCCACTCTTGCCTCAATTTGGACGGAAAGGAAGCTCAGCCCCTTATCTTTGACTTTGTACAGACGCTCGATCCACATTTGAAATGGAGTAAAATCAGCATATTCGTAACCCACGCTTTCTATAATGAAAGACCATGAAAGCAAGATTCCCGGAAGGTCGTTTAATTTGCTAAACTCATTAAACGCTTCTTCGAAATGTTGTCTAGCTGCAGCCGGATCAAACAGCAGGCGGCACATGCCCAGCCAATAAAGAAGCCACGGCGATTTAGAAAATACATCATCAGGCAGTCGAATAAGCCAGCCGGCCAAGGTTTGGAATCTGCCCTGATTGAGAAACTCTTCAGCATTTTGCAGTATAAGGACCGAAAGGGCATCCCAGTCTTCACATTCGATCCGGAGGTCAGCCGCATGTTCCACCTGACCTGTTTCCTCAAGCAGCGAAGCGGTTCGCCTTTGTTCCTGCAGGATATCCTCCCGGCTGAAAAGCTCTCTCATGCGTGCAAGCAAAAAATCTCTGAACAGGGAATGGTACCTGTACGCCGGCTCGGGCGTCAAATTTAACTCGATGAAAAAATGCTTGCCTCTTAAAACTTCAAGCATATCTTCCGCACCCTCTCCGGCCAGTTTCTCCACGGTATTCACCGGTATTGCTGGCAGTAATGCGGTTCTTAACAGAAAGCCTTGCATCTTATCGTCAAGCTTGTCGAAAATTTCTCGCGCAAAATAGCTGAACACATCTTTCTGTAATGGTTTTTGGACCGGTTTGAGCGCCGTTGCCGCGCCGGTCTCGTTTTGCATAAGCAGTACAAGACCTGCCGCCCAACCTTCGACGGTATTGTGCATACCAGCAATTTCATCATCCGTCAACTTTCGGTTGCTTGCAATTTGCGTGAACTGCTTCGATTCATCGAGTGTAAATTTAAGATCATCCCACCTGACAAAATATATCTTGTTGCTTGCTCGTAGGCCGATGTATGCCGGAGGCGGTTCATTCCTGCTCAGAATAAAAACACGCACACCCCGGGGGATATCGGATAAGCCTATGGTTATGATCTCGTGAAAGCCGGAGGTTTCAGGCGCTTCGTGGCAGTCGTCGAGAATAATTGTAAAAGGAGGTTTGAGCCTTCTGTATAGGTCTTCGAAGAACATGCGTGTAAAGGCCGGGATTCCCTGTAAATACTCAGGTCTTAACGTTTGAAGCGGCCTTTTAAAGTGCGGGGCTGCCTTTTTTGCTGCTATCCCCATATAATAGAAAAAGTTCTCTATCTTCGAATCGCTCCTGTCCACACGGTACCAAAGGCACGGTGTTCCTGTGGCGTCCAGATAGCTCGCAGCAAGTGTGGTCTTTCCTGAGCCTGCAGGACCAGAGATCCACATAATTGGTTTGTTGCAGGCCTCCAGCACTTCGAATAATCTCGTTCTATGGAAGACGCTCGTGAGCGCAGGTCGCGATATTTTGGATATTGAGGCATTGGCTTCTCTCATGAAAAATAATCTCCCGATCCACTAACTCATTGCTGGTAAGAGTTTGCTTTCGTGAATAAACATGCCTAACCCGATTTAACATGTAGTTATCATGCAGAAAAACTGGCGTCAAGTATAACTTATAATGATTTATGCGTTATATCAATCCATCAATCGAAAACGCCATCTGGGCTCTTATCGGTTCGGAAGATAGTTAATATAAAAAAATTCATTATTAAGTCAATCTGTATGCTATCTGTATGCTATCTGTATGCTATCTGTGGGTTGTCATGTGGTAAACAAGCAATCGAATCTACGGGAAGTTTATCCCCCATGATGTTTGGAATATTATATTAATGTAATAATATTTAATTGTTATTAGTCTTTAATAAGAATTTCTATGAGTAAGTATAAAATTTTGCCAAGATTAGATTTAGTTACTTTTTTACCTGGGGCTATAATAGGATTCAATACCCTTTCCGGCATTATAGCAAAAGACGAGATATGTCATTTCTGTGGCTGCGAATATACAGTCCTGCCTTTGGAAGAGCTAATTGCGGTTGGATTCGGTAATGCTTCACTTACCAAAATTCGAATACCTTCTTAGATTATGATGAGGTGCATAAGAAATGGAAACACTGCTTCTGGTAGATGATGAAGAAACAATATTGGATGTTTGCAGGGAATTTTTAGAACAGGCGAAATATAAAGTTTTGACAGCCAATGCTCCTGATGATGCTATTCATATTGCAGGGCAATATAGCGGAAAGATTCATCTACTGATAACGGATATCGTAATGCCGGTTATGAACGGCCTGGAACTGGCAGAAACACTTCGTTCCATACGGCCTGATATTAAATGCATTTTCATATCAGGATATCCTCCTGAAACAATTTTTACTACTGATATTGTTAAAAAAAACATAAATTTTGTAACAAAGCCTTTCAGATTGAAAGATTTTGCTGAAAAAATACGCAACGCGCTGGATAGTAAATAAATTTTACCGATTATTTATCAATCTGTGAGCTATTTGGAACTCATCCTGTGCCAAATGACTAAAAAATTTATATTTTTGCATAAAAAAAGCTCAGGCGTCGAGATTACGAGATCGGCTGAAGCGATATGTTCGCTGAAAGATCTTGCTGCGAGTTCATCCAATCTGGCAGGGGGGAGTTCGTTGCCTCAGAATAAAGTGTTTCCGGTGCAATATCTACTTCATCGCCCCATGTCAGCACTCCAAGTTCCTCATTAACTCTGAAATTTTTGAAAAATTCCAAATCCTTAAATTTTTCAAACACACCACCTTCACTTAAATATTTCGAAAAGTCGACAATTCCAGAGGCGCCGTCCTCAAATATTACTTCAATTTTATATCCGCCCTTATAATTTGCTGAGATTACATCCCTAAGCATGACTTCACCTCCCCTATTTCAACGGCTCAATTTTCTTTGGAGCCTGATTGTTTTTCGCTAATTCCCAGTCTTGCAAAAGCTCCTTCCTGTGCTGAGCGGCCCATTCGATTACAAGACCCAACGCACGGGGCGAAAGATGACCTTCCAGAATCCGAAA
>DYJH01000063.1 GCA_020723255.1 Desulfonema limicola
TTCAAAGCCATAGGTTTGCAATGAATGCTGCGATAGCAGCTGTGGCCGCTGAAAGCCAGGGAAAGTTTTGGGAATTTCACGATCTTCTTTTCAAAAATTATAATCAGCTTGATGACAAGAAAACGGAAGAGATAATAAAGAAAACAGGCTTAAACCGGAAGGAATTCGAAAAGAAGGTACATGATCCCCAAATCATGCAAAAAGTTCAGCAGGATATTGTAGATGGGGTTAATGCTGATGTAAGAGGCACTCCTTCGTTATTTATTAACGGAAAGCTGCTTAGAAACCTGTCATTTGAAGGAATTATAAACGCAATAGATAAAGAAGTAAAAAAATCTCACAAAAGTAAAAATAATATCTAAGTACTCCATTTCATAATATCGGTATCATATCGACCGAAGGGAGATATCTTTTAATTTGTATTGTCTTATTAGCTGGCACCCGGGTATTCGGGAAATGGAAACCCTGTTTTTGATTCTTCCGTTCCCTTCACTATAGTTTCAAAAAGCGAAAAAGGGAATCCCATCCCCATTCTATCCCCCTCAAATCTTGCAATTATTCTTGCGCCTAAACAATATGGAGAAAAGTTGATTTCTCTAAATAAATAAGGCCGTACAATTAAATCTGAGCATCCGGCTCGCAGTCCTCCGACGTTGGCTTTGACCCGGCTTCCGGTTAAATACTGGTAACCTTGTATTAGCCTGCATAACTCCACTGGGCGTAAAGAAAGTATTACGACATCCGGGGAAATTTCTATATCTTCGTAATCAGGAGTAAAATAAAAAACTCCCTGTGTCGTGGGTGGCTGCAAAGACAACATATCCGATATAGCCTTGCGGGCTATGTCCTTTGTTACATACCTGCCTGAATCATCTTTGCCGAATAAAGCATAATCTTCCTTTTTTAAATATCTAAACGCATATACCGTCCCATCGGCAAACTCAAGCGGTGAAGGCGGGATAAAAGCATCTCCTTTTCCGCTGCTTCTTTTCATAATTTCAGTATATTCTCTCGGACCTTTTAGAGGATGATTTTGATGCTTATCAACAATTCCCAAGCTTATTGCAGCAGCAATACATCCGATGCTTTTTGCTGTCAAATATACGGCATCACCAAGCATTGTTGTCCTTAATGCATGGCAGGAAGTTATAGCTATTCCATCAGGCTGATATTTTTTTACTTGATCGGGAACCGTTTCATCCTGATTAAATATTCTTACTCCGGCTGCAGGAATATTCAGATTCGGTACATCAAATGCCCTTAACAATCTTTCCGTAAGTTCACTAAATTTATTCATTATTTTTATTTTCTCATCCTTCTAAATAATTGACATTTGAGAGTGTTTCTGATAACAGTAAAAAATAAAGTATTCTTATCAAAATTATAATAAAGAACATACAATAGCAATCGAAAAGCTTCGTGCAACTTTCAGGAAAAGAAATGCCGCACATCATCATAAAGCTCTATCCGGGCAGATCAAACGAACAGAAGCGAAAACTGACCCAAGCAATAGTAGATGATGTTGTATCTATTGCGAATTGCGAAGCAAAATCTGTTTCAGTAGCAATTGAAGAAATAAACCCAGAAGATTGGGCTGATAAAGTATATAAGCCGGATATTTTGGGAAATAAAGATAAGCTTTATAAAGAACCCTGTGAATAATATCATCAATTCGGAGGATAAAAAATGATAAGAGTCGGAGTTGTAGGCGCTACGGGATATGCAGGCGCCGAGCTGGTACGTATTCTTTCGGGACATCCGAAAGTAAAGCTCACTGTTGTTACTTCAAGACAATATGCCGGAATACGCTTTGATAAGATTTTTCCTTCTATGGCAGGTCATATTGACCTTGTATGCGAAGAGCTTTCTGTTGAGCGTATTTTTAAAAGAGCGGATATCTTTTTTCTGTCTCTTCCACATAAAATACCGATGGAAATAGTCCCTTTCCTCATTAACAAAGGCAAGAAGGTTATTGATCTTTCCGCGGATTTCAGATTCAAGAATCATACTATCTACTCAGCTTATTATCAGCAGCATACGGCAAAGGATCTGCTTGAAAAAGCAGTTTATGGACTTAGCGAAATATATTACGATAAGATAAAATCTGCTGATATTATAGGCAATCCTGGATGTTATCCTACAAGTGCGCTTCTTCCTCTCATACCCTTGTTAAAAGCCGGGCTTATCGACAGCAAAACCATTATAACAGATTCAAAATCCGGAGTGAGCGGTGCAGGACGTTCTCTTGCACTGGCTTCTCATTTTTGCGAAGTTAATGAATCTTTCAAGGCTTATAAAGTTGCAGTTCACAGACACAATCCTGAAATAAACGAAATTCTGTCGCATGAGACAGGTAAGGATATAAAAATTACTTTTGTGCCGCATCTTGTTCCGATGACAAGGGGCATGCTTACAACTAGTTATGCAAAACTTAAAAAAAATGTTACAGCTGAGAAAATTAATGAGCAGATGAAATCTTTTTATTCCGGGCGGCCTTTTATCAGATTATTATATGATAACAAAATGCTTCCTGACACAATACGTGTAAGAGGCACAAATTATTGCGACATAGGATTTGTTATAGATAGACAAACGAATCGGATCATACTAATTTCAGCTATTGATAATCTTGTAAAAGGAGCTTCGGGACAGGCTGTTCAAAATATGAATATAATGCTTGGGTTTGACGAAACAGCGGGGCTTATCAGTGTTCCGTATCCGATTTAGTATTGCATAAATGAGTTTATGAGTGTTTAAAAGTTCTTGCTTATTTCACAAGAACTATCTAATGAATTAAATGGTCAAGTAGAACTATAAAATTAATCTTAATGATTTGCACCGCAACAGCGAGCGCATTCCCCGCTGCTCGCGGCGGGGAATGCGAGCGAATCAAAATTGATTAAAAATCTTTACGGTCGAAGATTTCCTGCTGTTTGCAGCGAGGAATCTTCAATTTATAACTTTTTTGAAAGGAGAATTAAAATGTCTGCAAAATTAGTCCTGGGAACCGAAATCCGGGAACAGATACTGGAGGAAATTACAAAAGAGGTTGCTGAAATCAAAGAAAAACATGGTGTTGTTCCGGGGTTGGTTACTATTCTGGTTGGAGAAAATCCAGCTTCTATTTCTTATGTAACTTTAAAAATTCAGACCGCGCATCGGGTTGGTTTCAAGGAAGTTCAGGATAGTCAATCTGTTGATATTTCCGAAAAAGACCTTCTCGCCCTTATCGACAAATATAATAATGATGATTCTATTAACGGCATTCTCGTCCAGCTTCCTCTTCCCAAGCATATCAATGAAAAAAAAGTTTTGAATGCTATCGATCCGGACAAGGATGTTGACGGTTTTCACCCAGTTAATGTAGGACGCTTGATGATAGGTGGGTCGGAAGTTAAATTTCCTCCTTGTACGCCTGCAGGAATACAGGAACTGATAGTTCGTTCAGGAGTTGAAACAAAGGGAGCTGAAGTTGTTGTTGTTGGGCGTTCAAATATAGTTGGAAAACCCATTGCAAATATGATGCTTCAAAAAGGCCCCGGCGCCAATTCAACTGTAACTATTGTTCATACAGGAACAAAGGATATGGCCTCACATTGCAAACGCGCAGACATTCTAATTGTTGCTGCCGGTGTTCCGGATCTTGTTAAGCCTGAATGGATTAAGCCCGGCGCCTGTGTTATCGATGTAGGGGTGAACAGGGTGGGTGAGAAGGTAAGCGAAAAAACCGGCAAGAAAATAGCTATATTAAAAGGTGATGTGAATTTTGATGCTGCAAAGGAAATTGCAGGATATATTACACCTGTTCCCGGAGGTGTTGGGCCAATGACAATTACAATGCTTATGAAAAATACATTAAAATCTTTAAAATATAAGCTTGGAATAATCTGATACATTTAAACATAAAAGATGGGGGCTATAGCAGCCCCCATCTTTATTATATATAATATCACATAACACAGTATATCCTCATATTGAAAAGGAACGCTGTGATCCGCAAAAAAGATTTAAAACCTCTTATAAAAAAAATCTTTACAGGTCCATCTATCCGCAGTCGATTAACCAGGACGTTTTTGCCGGTTATAATTGCGGCTGTTTTTATAATTGACGTACTGGTAAGATTGTTATCATCTTTGATAAGAATAAACCCGGCTTTATCCAGAGCCTTAATTGCAGCAGCATCAGCTATAATAGTCGGCATAATAATAGCCAAACTGGCAAAATCCATCGGAGTTCAGATAGATAAAACCCATGCCGAGCTTGTTAAAAAGGATGAGGAACTGGTTAAAATCAATGAACTCTTTACAATGATTGCTGAAAACGTTAATGACGTTTTTTGGATACTTGATGCCAAAGTTGAAAATATCCTCTATGTCAGTCCTGCTTATGAACGGATTTGGAAAAGATCAATACAACATTTATTGGATAATCCTTTAACGTTTTTTGATTACATTCATCCCGAAGACAAGGAGCTTGTTCATTCTGTCTTTCTTATTCAGAAAACCGGAAAGAAGACACATATCGAATGTCGCATTATAACGCCTGGCGGTTCCATCCGGTGGATTGAGGGCCATGGTTTTCCTGTTAAGGATGCATCGGGACAGATGATTAACTTCGCAGGAATTATGAAAGACATTACCGAGCGCAAGCACGCCGAGGAAACTCTGAGATCGGAAAGAGATTTCTCGGATGCGTCTTTAAACAGTCTGCCTGCCATTTTCGGTCTTGTTGACTTCAATACGGAGAAATATCTGCGCTGGAATAAGAACTTTGAGATAGTAACCGGATATTCTGCCGAAGAAATAAAAAAGTTACACCCTTTTGATGTTGTTGCCGATCCGGATAAAGAATTGTTAGTAAAGCAGATGAAGTTGGCATTTGTTGATGGAGTTGCATTTACTGAGGTGAATTTAGTCTGCAAAAGTGGAAAACATATACCCTATTACTATACAACCCGACCTATTAATGTTAATGGGTCACCATGTCTTATCAGCGTTGGGATAGATATCACAAATCGCAAGCAGGCTGAATCGGAGTGGATATGCGAGAAGGAAGCGGCGCAGAACTACCTTGATATTGCAGGAGTATTGCTTGTGGTAATTAATATCGATATGGAAGTGACTCTTATAAACAGAAAAGCCAGCGAAGTCATCGGATATGAAGAAGAAGAAATTATCGGCAAGAATATTATTGATTGTTTTGTCGCGCCGGATATGCGGTCAGAAACCATGGCCTTTGCAAAAGAACTACTGTCAAAGGAATTAGATTACGCAGAAACAATAAAACATAATAATATTATTTTAAACAAAAAAGGCGAAAGAAGGACTATAGAATGGAATTCTGTACTGCTCAGAGACGACACGGGCAAAATAACCGGAATTTTAAGTTCTGGTGAAGATGTCACAGAGCGGATCGAGATGCAGAACATGCTTACACAGGCTAAAAACGAATGGGAAGAAACTTTTGATACAATTAATGATGCGATAACCATTCACGACAATAATTATAACATCATACGGGCTAATAAGACCGCATTGGATCTGTTGGGAACATCTTTGAGCAATACGAAAGAGTTTAAATGTTATCAGATATATCATGGTTGCGATAGTCCTCTGCCTGATTGTCCATGCAGCAATGCCTTAAAAACAGGCGAAACCGCTGTTTATCAAATGTTTGAACCTAAACTTAGCAGACATCTTGAAATCAAGGCAATTCCCCGATTTGACAAATACGGCCAGACTATCGGAATGGTGCATATTGCAAGAGATATCAGCGAAAAAGTAAAAGCGGAAGAAAAACAGCATATACTGCAAAACCAGTTGATGCATATGCAGAAGATGGAATCTATCGGCCGGCTGGCAGGAGGTGTAGCACACGATTTCAATAATTTGCTAAGCGGTATTTTGGGTTTCTGTGAGCTGGCGCTTATGGAAATCCCGAAAGATCATCCGTCAAGAGAACGAATTGAGCTTATCTTAGGGCTGGGTGAAAAAGCCGCATCTCTTACAAACCAACTGCTTGCTTTCAGTCGCAAGCAACTTCTGGTAATGAAAAATATAATTATAAACGATGTGGTCGCCAATATGGCAAAGATGTTAAAACGGATTATCGGAGAAGATATAGTACTTGAACTGAAGCCGGCAAAAACAGTTAAAAATATTATGGCCGATCAGAATCAGATGGAGCAAGTCTTGCTTAATCTTGCTGTAAATGCAAGAGATGCCATGCCCAATGGAGGCATCCTGACCATTGAAACCGCCAATGTTTCAGTTAACGATAGTAATGTTGAACAAACCGAAGGGATAAAGCTGGGAGAATACATAAAGCTTGTGGTGCATGATAACGGATCCGGTATGGACAACAATGTTTTAGAAAATATATTTGAACCTTTTTATACCACTAAAGACTTAGGGAAAGGAACCGGATTAGGACTTTCTACAGTATATGGCATAATCAAACAGCATAATGGATTCATAGACGTATCAAGTAAAATTAATGAAGGAACAACATTTAATATATATATGCCTGTTGCAGATACTGATACCCAAAAAGTAACAGATAAAGATGAAGAGCAGGCAGCAGGAGGCAGCGATACGATACTTGTTGTTGATGATGAACCAATATTGCTTTCAATTATAGAAAGAGCCTTAAAACCTTTAGGCTACCGGCTTCTTATAGCAGTGACTCCTGAAGAAGCTTTAAAGATCAATGAAACCTATGAAGGTGATATCGATCTATTACTTACAGATGTTGTTATGCCGAAAATGAATGGAAAAGAACTTGCGGATATTATAGCATCTCGGCGCCCCGCTATAAAGGTGGTATTTATGACCGGATACCTGACCGAAACAACTGCACATCACAGCAGTGATAAAATGAAAGAATTTTATCTGCAAAAACCAATAAGAATAAATTTACTTAGACAAAAGCTTCGCGAAGTGCTTGACCAAAATGAAAAATGAAAATTTAGTTGATTTAAAAAAAAAGCTTTCCGGGCTTTCATTTGAAATGGGACCGATAAGACCTCCAAGTGAAGGCGGCAGTAATTCCCTTTTGATAAGAGTTACCAGAAATTGCCCATGGAACAGATGCGCTTTCTGCTTCGGAAGGGCATACGACCATGAAAAATTTCAGATGAGGCCTGTGAGTGATGTTAAGGCAGACATTGATAAGGTGGGCCTTATCTGTGAAGAACTGAACGATTTGTCTAAGGAAGTGTTAGGCGCCGGCAATATAAATACTTTGAAATCAAGAATTGTTTTCAACAGGCTGCCGCAGATCGAAAACATACATCATAGTTATTTTAATGTATTAAACTGGCTGCAATCAGGGGCTGGAACCGCCTTTTTGCAGGATGCCGACACACCAATTATTCCAAGCCAACAGCTATCTGACATATTATATTATTTAAAGAATAAACTGCCTTCTATCGAAAGAATAACATCCTACGCAAGAGCCAAAACCATTTTTAAAAAAAAAGAAAAGGAGCTTTCTGATCTGCATAATGCAGGCTTATCGAGATTGCATATCGGGCTTGAGACAGGAGATGATGAGTTATTAAAGAAAGTTCAAAAAGGTGTAACCGGAGAAGAACATATTATAGCAGGAAGAAAGCTAATAGAAGCCGGAATAGAGCTTTCAGAATATATAATGCCGGGTCTGGGCGGAAAAGCCATGTCAAGGCAGCATTCAGAAAACACAGCAAAAGTATTAAATGCAATTAATCCTGATTTTATCAGATCAAGACCTTTCAGCCCTTTACCGGGCACTCCTATGCTGGATGACTATTTGAATAACAGGCTGGAAATACTATCGCCCCATGAGCGTCTTAATGAGATGAAGATGCTTATCGCAGGCCTTACTGTTAAAAGCAGGGTTTGTTTTGATCATTTCAGAAATCCGGCATATTATAATGCCGCAGGACAGATTGTCCATCTTTTTAAACAGGACTATGACGGATATAAATTTCCTGATGAAAAAGAAAATGTTCTGGCTCTTATAGAACAGGGTCTTGACATCAGCGAAGATCAATTTTTACAAACAAAAGATTTTATACATCTGGGTATTATTTGATATGGATATTAATATTAAACAAGTGCTTGTTACAGGCGTTGCAGGTTTCATCGGTTATCATCTTTCCCTGAGGCTCCTTAAGGAAGGGATTCATGTAACAGGAATTGACGACATGAATTCTTATTATGATGTAAGCCTTAAAAATTCCAGGCTTGCTCAGCTATTGCCTTATGAAAAATTTAAATTTGCAAGAGCAGACATTTCAAGCAAGGAAGATACGGAAAAAGTTTTCGCTAACGATAAATTCGATGTTGTTATAAATCTTGCAGCACAGGCAGGCGTCAGGTATTCACTAAAGAATCCTCATTCATACATCAATTCTAATGTAGTCGGTTTTACAAACATACTTGAATGCTGCAGGCATAATAATGTGCAGCATCTTGTTTTTGCGTCATCAAGTTCGGTTTACGGGGCAAATACAAAAATGCCCTTTTCGGTTCATGATAATGTTGATCATCCTGTTTCTCTTTATGCTGCAACAAAGAAAGCAAACGAGCTCATGGCCCATTCATACAGCCATCTTTATGGCCTGCCTTGCACGGGGCTCAGATTCTTTACGGTTTACGGGCAATGGGGACGTCCGGACATGGCTCTTTTCCTTTTTACGGAGGCCATACTTGAGGGAAGGCCTATAAAGGTTTTCAATCACGGCAAAATGACACGCGATTTTACTTATATCGATGATATTATCGAAGGGGTTGCAAGAATCATGAAGAAAGTTCCGGAGCCGAATCCGAATTGGAGCGGCAAACATCCGGATCCTGCCACTTCATATGCAAAATACAAAATATATAACATAGGCAACAACAATCCTGTTGAACTCATGAAGTTTATAGAAACTATTGAAAACGCTTTGGGTAAAAAAGCAAAAATGGAGCTTCTCGATCTTCAGCCTGGAGATGTGGTTTCAACATATGCCGATGTTGACGATCTTATGAAAGATGTCGGATTTAAACCTGAAACTTCTCTTGAAACAGGGATAAAACAATTTGTAAACTGGTATATTACTTATTATGGCAAACAGTTAAGTTAATATCTGCCATTTATGACACAAAAAAACCAACGTGAAAGGAAAATAATATGCCTCCCGTAAAAATGTATTCGCTAAGCACTTGCAGACATTGTAAAGATGCTAAACAACTTCTCAATGATTGCACAATTAATTTTGATTTTATTGATGTGGATCTTTTAAAAAGAAAAGAAAGAAACGACATTCTTGAGGAAATAAAAAAATTTAATCCAGACTGCTCATTTCCAACTATCATAATCGGTGATAAAGTAATTGCCGGTTTTAAAGAAAAAGAAATCAAGGAGGCATTGGGAATATAAATGGAACCCGAAACAATATATGAAATGTTAAAAAAAGTTCAGGAGCTGAAAGGATATTATTTTAATAAAGACAAAGAAATAACATTGGGTCTTATCGAAGCCCTTCTTTTCAATAAAGAACGATACGGATATATGTCATGCCCATGCAGACTTGCATCCGGAAACAGAACAAATGATAAAGATATTGTTTGCCCTTGTGTTTACAGGATTAAGGATGTGGAAGAATACGGGAGCTGCTATTGCGGTCTTTATGTTTCAAAGGAATGGAACGAAGGATTGATTGAACATGAACGTGTTCCGGAAAGAAGGCCGGTGTCAAGGATGATATTTTAAAATTTATCTTTGCCGGATATTTTTTGTTTTTATGCCCCATAAAAAATATTCAATCCAGGCAAAGCCGAATTTTAACAACTCCGTATCGTTGCTTTTTATTTTTGTCAAAAGATCGTATTTAATTTTGTAGCGATTCAAAAAGCTGCTTTTAAATATGAAGTCTCTGAAACTGTCGATATTATAAGTTGCCATGAAAGCCATCTTTGCTTTTGACCCTTCCGGGCATTCGCCTCCCCATGGATTACTTTGAAAACGGCTAACAAGTTCTGCCCACCTGGCTGTCATTTGATTATAAAAAGATGCTTCCTGATCTTTTGTCCATGATGACACTGTCCATTGCTTGTTTTCATATTGCCCTAAGCAAAAATCAGGTGGTTTGAAATAATAAACGGGTATATTGTTTTTTACATCACAAAAGATTCCCTGTTCAATAGGAAAAGTCCGGCAGGCATCCGGCCTGTCAATATAAATGGAACAGCCTTTCTCAGATAGAAATGGACATGTTTTTTCAGATGTTTCAGACATTCGCAAAAGCACTTCCGGGAAAAACCCGGATGGGCGCATAACAATATCGGTATACTTATCAAGAAACTCGTCCGAAGAAATCCCACGATTTTTTTTTAGTCTTAAGATATCATAAGGATATAAAAAAAGATTGATATTACGGCAGCACTTATTAAAGCAGTCAAGCTTGCTGTGACATTGGAAAGAAAAAACATCGTCTTTTCTAAGTGCGCCTTCCGGCAGGCTGTTGATATTATCCAATTCTATATATTTCATTTGATAAAGCTTCTGTGTATGGCATTTCCCAATTTTACGAACTCTTCTATTGTAAGTGTTTCGGCGCGCCTTGACGGATTTATTCCGGCACTGTTTAAAGCTGATTCTGCCGTTTGTGGATTAATGCCAAGCTCACTGCCTGAAAGTGAATTCTTAAGAGTTTTACGTCTCTTCCCGAAAGCAGCCTTGATCACGCTAAAAAAGAATGTTTCATCATCTGCCATAGAATCCGGATGTTCCTTAAATCTGATCTCTATTATCTCAGAGTCTATTTTTGGCTTTGGAAAGAAAAGAGAGGCTTTTACTTCGGCGATTTTAATAGTGTCGGCACAATATTTCAACATCACCGAAATTCTTCCATAGTCTTTACTACCAGGCTCACCGCAGATTCTTCGGGCCAGTTCCCTCTGAAACATCAATATCGCACGGCTGATACAACTACGCTCTTTTATAAGTTTTATAACTATTTGAGATGATATATTATATGGGAGGTTGCCCATCACAATTATTTTCTGAGTGTGAATTGCTGCGATTCTTATTATATCCAGATCCAGTATATTTTCTTTAAGTATTTCAATGTTATCAATATATTTCGCAAGAATTTCATTTTGTAAAATCGGAATAAGACTCATGTCTTTTTCAACTGCATAGACCTTATTTGCAACAGCTGCGAGAGGAATTGTGAGAGCGCCAAGGCCTGCGCCGATTTCAAGAATGACATTTTCAGGCAGTATTTTTGATCGAAGAATTATCATTTCTGCCGTTGACGGGTCACAAAGAAAATTTTGTCCGAATTGTTTTTTTGGAGAAAGCTTCCATGAAGAAAGTAGTGTTCTTGGAGAAGTCATGAAATATGTTCTTTCTGTTTATTCCCGGAATGCACTTTTTTTGCTATATAGCAGGTTATAAAATATGTTATTATAGCAGGCAGAATTCCGATCAGAGCTCCTCCTATCATGAGGACAAGAGTTGCATCAAAGCCAAGTTTTATAAGTTCATTAAATGTTGTATATCTTATATCAAAAGGAAGATTTGCACCAAATATATATTGTCCAGCCTTATAGCTTATGTAATAAAAAAAGGGCATTGTTAGCGGATTTCCAATCCATACGCCCAATGCTGCGGCTGCCTTGCTTGCGCGCAGAATATAAGCAAGCATTACTGCAAGGGCGGTATGAAAAGGAAAAGTTGGAGTAATCCCGATAAATACGCCAATAGACATTCCGGTTGCAATATAATGAGGGTCACCGTCGAGTTTTTTTATTTTATCAATAAATAATGATAGTTTTTTCATCATCACAATAATATTCCATCTTTTTTAGAGATGGTTTATATCAGAAGTTGTGATATATACAATAACATTTATTGTGCATCCAGAATTAATAAAAAGCATTAAGGGTTTGATAAGATAGTAATTGATTTACTTATAATATATTTCATCGTATAATTGAAAAATAAATTTGTAGAACTTGACTTTAGTATTAATATCAATTAATTTTATATTAATATTTCCTGCTATTATATTGTCTTTAATGTGTATGATTCACTATTAAAAGAAGGAGGGCATATGTCTAAGAAAAGGGTGAAAGCAGTAAGTTTTGATGCAATGGTCAAGTTTTTTATGCTAAATTATGATATTCCATCGAGAAAAGATATTCAGAAAATTTTGATTAAACTGGAAAATATGGAGGCGCTTATCAGAAATTGCTGCACAAAAGGGGGGCGTTTGACGGCGGGTTTGGGCGTCAGAATGATTCCCGGCAGTAAATCTGCAGAGACAGCCATTGAAACGGTGCTGAGGGTAATTCGAAGTAATGATCGTGGAGCGGGTTTTGGGGACATAAGGGTGAAAACGGGTTTTAATGAAAGAAAAATCCGCAACATTATATTCAGATTGAGTAAGTTAGGAAAAATTGAGCGCCAAAGAAGAGGAATTTATACTGTAGTTGACTGAAGCTTTCCGCAGCAACAAGCGGGAAAGGCGCTCGCTGATGCGATTTCAAAACAGCTTATATTAGATCAGAACAGGCATAGGGTTTTAATGAACAGATTATGCGACAATATTAATAAAGATATTTGTACAGGTGAGATAATTTCCGGATACGAAGTAAGACAAATAGTAAATCTTTCGGATATCAATTGTGTTTTTTATGAATTAAATCATCTTAAGACAGGTTCGAGGCATATTCATTTAAGCAATAGCGATAAAGAAAATACTTTTTCCGTAGTATTTAAGACTGTTCCTTCAGATTCAACCGGAGTTGCACATATACTGGAACATACAGTTTTATGTGGGTCTGTAAAATATCCGGTACGCGATCCTTTTTTTTCCATGATTAGAAGAAGCCTTAATACCTTTATGAATGCTTTTACTTCATCCGACTGGACAATGTATCTTTTTTCAACTCAGAACAGAAAAGATTATTACAATCTTATGGAAGTATATCTTGATGCCGCTTTTTTCCCGCTTTTAGAAGAACTAAGTTTTAGACAGGAAGGTTATCGTCTTGAATTTGATTCACCCGGCTCCAATTTATACAATCTTGTCTATAAAGGGATTGTTTATAATGAGATGAAAGGAGCAATGTCTTCTCCGGATCAGGTTATGGCTCGTTCAATATTAAACGCCCTCTATCCTTTGACTACATATGGTTTTAACTCCGGCGGCGATCCTGCTGTTATGCCCTCTCTTACTTACGAAAATCTGAAGGAATTTCACAGCAGACATTATCACCCGAGCAATGCTTTTTTTTATACTTATGGCAATTTGCCTTTAAGTGAAAGCCTTTCTTTTATCGACGAGAAAGTACTGAATAAATTTAATCTCATAGATCCCGAAACATCTGTTCCTTCACATCCCCGATGGTTCAAACCGAAAAAGATGCGGTATTTTTATCCTCTGGCAACTAATGAAGATCCCACAAAAAAAAGCCAGGTATGCATGGCCTGGCTCATGTCGGATATAACTGATACCTTCGAACTGCTGATTCTTGTGCTTTTAGAGCATATTCTTATCGGAAATGCTTCTTCTCCGATTCGCAAAGCATTGATTGACTCCGGTCTTGGATCTTCTCTTTCTGATTCGTCAGGATATGACTCTGGAAACAAAGATACGATGTTTGCTTGCGGGCTTAAGGATGTAAAAGAATCTGATGCCGAAAAAATTGAAAGGATAGTGTTTGACACGCTTTCTGATCTTGTAAAAACCGGTATAGATAAAAATCTTATAGAATCAGCGATTCATCAGGTCGAGTTTCACCGCAAGGAAGTTACAAACACGCCTTACCCATACGGCATAAAACTTTTGCTTTCAATATCAGGAAGCTGGCTTCATGGAGGAGATCCGGCAAGAATACTTAACCTTAATGCCGACCTTCAAAGGTTGCGGGCAGAACTGTCGAAAAATTCCTTTTTTGAAAATAAGATAAATAAATATTTTATTGAAAACAAACACAGGGTTCTTTTAATACTTGCTCCTGATCATCATATAGATCAAAAAGAAACAGAACGCATCACGGCGGAACTTGAAAGAATCAAAGCCGGTTTGACCGATAAAGATATCTGGAAAATCGAAGAGGATATGAAATGTCTTGAAATGTTGCAGGTAAAAAAGGAGGATCTTTCCTGCCTTCCAACTCTTGAGATTTCTGATATTTCATCATCTGTTGAAAGTATCAGAGAAAACCCTTCTTATGGAGATATTCCTGTTTCATGTTATGAGCAGCCTACAGGAGGTATTCTTTACTTTACTGCGGCAGCAGAAACTCGATTGCTTGAAGAAAGACTTATACCCTTTGTTCCGTTTTTCTGTTTCGCATTTTCCATGATGGGGACATCTTTAAGAAATTATTCAGACATGGCTCAGCGCATCGATCTATATACTGGAGGATTAGGACTTTCAGCAAATGCAAGAACAGTTTTTGATAGTTCCGGCTCATGCATTCCTTTTGTTTCATTAAATGGAAAGTGTCTTGAAAGAAATATTGATATGATGTTTGATATTATAAATGAACTTTTTTTTGAGCACAACTTTACCGACCTTGTACGTTTAAAGAATCTGCTTCTCGAATATAAGGCAGGTCTTGAATCAATGATTGTTCCGCATGGACACAGGCTGGCAATATCGCTTGCATCAAGAAATTTTAACAAGGCATCTAAACTAAATGAAAATTGGCACGGAATTCACCAACTGCTTTTTTTGAAAAAATTAACAGAAGATCTTTGCGATGAGAAATTAAGATTAATCGCAGGTGACCTTGCTATGATAGCTTCAAATATTTTGGATAGAAGTAATTTAAAAACAGCGCTTATAGCCGATAATCGTTTGCTTTCTGCAGCGCTTCCAAAAACTCTTTCAATTATAGAAGCCCTTCCAAAAAACAACAGAGACGGAGTTTTGACCGGCAATAATTTTACAGAAGATAATTACCCTAAGGAAGGTTGGAGCACTTCATCTGCAGTTTCTTTCGTTGCATATGTTTTTGATGCGGTTAGAATGGAGCACGAAAACGCGCCTGCGCTTGCTGTTTTAAGCAAGCTTTTAAAGTCAATGTATATACACCGTGAAATACGTGAAAAAGGCGGGGCATATGGCGGATATTCTACATATAACTCTGAAGATGGGCTTTTTTCCTATGCTTCATACAGAGACCCGCATATAATAAATACTTTAAAGGCCTATAAAGAAGCTCCGGCATTTATCGTATTGGGAAATTTTAGCAATGAAGATATAAAGGAGGCGATCTTGCAGGTTTGTTCCGAGATCGACAGACCAGATCCTCCGGGCATTGCTGCAAGAAAAGCTTTTTATAGAAAAATAGTATCGCTTTCGGATGAATTGAGAGAACGTTTCAAAAAAGGGGTGCTGTCTGTTACTAAGGAAAAATTAATGGATGTTTCAAAAAAATATCTAAATGATGCTGATCATCGTTGCGGAATCGCTGTGATATCAGGTGAGGATAAACTTATATCAGCTAATGAAAAGCTTCCTGATTTACCGCTTAAGTTATATAGGATTTAAAGGAGAAATGATATGGAACAGAAAAAAATAACTGTGCCTGATATAAAGGAAAGAAAGAACAGCGGCGGGAAAATAACAATGCTTACCGCCTATGATTATCCTACTGCACTTCTTGTTGACAGGGCAGGAATCGATATAATACTAGTGGGTGACTCTCTTGGCATGGTAGTGCTGGGATATAAGGATACGGTTTCGGTTACAATGGAAGAGATGCTTCACCATGTTAAGGCCGTTTCAGGGGCGGTTCAAAGAGCCTTGGTAATAGGAGATATGCCTTTCGGATCATATAATGTCTCAATTGAAAAAGCGATTTTTAATGCAAACAGGATGATGAAAGAAGCAAGAGCAGACTGTATAAAGCTTGAGGGGGGCTGCCGGGCAGCTCCTTTTGTGAAGGCTATTGTTGAAGCCGGAATTCCTGTTCAGGGGCATATTGGTCTTACTCCTCAGACTGCATCATCCCTTGGCGGATTTAAGGTTCAGGGGAAGAGTTATGAAGCAGCTCTTGCTCTTATCGAAGACGCAAAAGCACTTGAAGATGCCGGTTGTTTTTCTGTTGTGCTTGAGGCTATCCCTTCTCCTATCGCAAAAATGATCACAGAATCTGTTTCAATTCCAACTATAGGGATAGGTGCGGGTATTGATTGTGATGGTCAGGTTCTCGTCACTCATGACATGATAGGTCTTTTCGACAGATTTACACCAAAATTTGTTAAACAATATGCAAAAATAAGTGAGATTATTCTTTCATCAGTAAGCCAATATAAGTCCGATGTTGAAAACTTGAAGTTTCCCGAGGAAAAGCATAGCTTTTCGATGAACCAAAAAGAGGTTGAAAAACTGAAAGAACTAACTAATAACACACACAAAAGAATGGATTTATAAAAAGCTGCTCAACAGACTGAACACAAAAAATGTCCGAGTTGAATTAGAATGAATTCATTTTAATATTTTTCTTGCATTTCTTTAAGTTATAATATATTTTTTTTTGATTAAATAAAGCAGGTATTTTTGCATCTGTATAGTAATACGTTGGAATTATTACGAAGACCGGATGTTGATATAAACAAATATGACTGTAGGAGGTGTAGGTATAGCTATATCCAGACAAACAGGAAAGCCGGACAAAACAGATAAAATAAATATTAACCAGGAAATACGGGCCAAAGAGGTTAGGGTAATAGATCCTGATGGAAATCAGATCGGTATTCTCCCTACTTATAGAGCTCTTGCAGCAGCAGCCGATTTTGGACTCGATCTTGTTGAAGTATCGCCGAACGCTAATCCGCCTGTATGTAAAATTATGGATTACGGAAGGTATAAATACGAGCTGGTAAAGAAAAAACAGGAAGCAAAAAAGAAACAAAGCACTTTTCAGGTAAAAGAAATAAAGGTACGACCCAAAACCAGTGATCATGATCTTAGTGTCAAAATAGAACATATCAAAAAATTCATCGGGAAAAAAGATAAGGTGAAAGTTACTGTTGTGTTCAGGGGTCGTGAGATCACTTTGACTCAGTTGGGCAAGGAGCTTCTTGATAAAATTGTAAGCAGTACCGCAGAAACCGCTATGGTTGAGCAAGCCCCAAGGTTTGAAGGTCGTGCCATGATAATGATTTTAGCTCCCAAGTGATTACAAATCACATCACAGGGAGTGTATATTTTTTATATAGTTATAAAGCAGTTATGAAATCAGGAGAAGGTTATGCCGAAAATAAAAACTAATCGTGGCGCAGCAAAACGTTTTAAAAAAACAGGCTCCGGTAAATTTAAATATGCCAAATCAAATGCAAGCCACATACTTACAAAAAAAACAACAAAACGTAAACGTTCGTTACGCAAGAAGCATATTATTGATAAAACAAATCAAAGAGAGCTTAGATTGCTTCTTCCTAATGCTTGATTAAGAAGAAATGCAGTTTTTTATAAAGTGCCATGATGTTTTTTGTTATTAGTTATATGAGTTAGGAGAAAAGAAATGCGTGTTAAAAGAGGTTTTAAAGCGAGACACCGAAGAAATAAGGTTTTAAAGCTTGCTAAAGGTTTTCGCGGAGGTCATAGTAAGTTGTTCCGGACAGCAGCAAACACGGTAGATAGGGCTTTATCGTACGCATATCGTGATCGCAGAGCTTGCAAGCGTGATTTCCGCAGGTTATGGATAATAAGAATAAATGCTGCTGCGAGAATGAATAGTATATCATACAGTAAGCTTGTACATGGACTTAAACTTGCAAATATTGATCTTGACCGTAAAGTCCTTGCCGATCTGGCGATATCGGATCCCCACGGATTTGCTCAACTGGCCGGCATTGCTTCCCAGCAGGCTTGTTAATTAAGCTTGCAATAAATTAGGGTGGATGTATTTATAAAAATTTTGCCGGTTTTTTGATGCGCTTTTCACCAGTTTTATTCAGACCATCCAAAGCAATAAATAAAACAAAACGATAAAAGTGGAAAATACATTAGAAAAGATTTGTGCCGAAGCTCTCAAAGAAATTGAAATCGCAAAAAACAGCGAAAGCTTAAAAGCTGTTTCTGTAAAATACCTTGGGAGAAAGGGCATTATCACTCAATTACTTAGAAGCATATCATCACTGCCTTTGAAAGAAAGGCCAAAGGCCGGGGAAAAGGCTAATGAAATAAAGAGGATTCTGGAAAAAGCAATAAAAGATGCAAGTCACAGACTTGAATCTGTGGCTATAGAATCCGATGATTTCATAGATGTTTCATTACCTGGGAGATCCGCTTGCCCCGGATCGCTTCATCCAGTTACACAGATTATGAGGCAAATTTGCGATATATTTACACGTATGGGTTTTGATATTGCTGAAGGACCGGAGGTTGAGAGCGATTATTATAATTTTGAGGCATTGAACATACCAAAATATCATCCTGCAAGAGATATGCAGGATACTTTTTATGTTTCCGATAATGTTGTATTGCGAACACACACCTCGCCTATACAGGTGCGTGTTATGGAAAAATGCAAACCTCCTGTTAAAATTATTGCTCCAGGAAAAGTATACCGCAGCGATTCCGATATTACTCACACTCCTATGTTTCATCAGGTTGAGGGATTGATGGTAGGCGAAAACATATCATTTGGAGATCTTAAAGGAATCCTCACTAATTTTGTTCATCTGTTGTTTGACGATAAGACAAGTTTAAGATTCCGGCCAAGTTTTTTCCCTTTTACTGAGCCGAGCGCTGAGGTGGATATTCTTTGTGTTATGTGCAGAGGCAAAGGGTGCAGAATTTGCTCTCACACAGGATGGCTTGAAGTGCTTGGATCAGGGATGGTTCATCCTGCGGTGTTTGAAAATGTCGGATATGACACATCGCAGATCACAGGATTTGCATTTGGGATGGGTGTTGAGCGCATTACAATGCTAAAATTCGGAATTGATGACATCCGTAAATTTTTCGAAAACGACTACAGATTCTTAAGGCAATTCTGATATGAAAGTTAGTTTAAGCTGGCTAAGCGACTATATTTCTATAGAAACGGATATTCAGGATCTGGCATCTGCCCTCACAATGGCAGGACTTGAAGTCGAGTCTGTAACTGATACCTATGGTTATCTTCAAGATGTAGTTGTTGGCCGCATTATTGAAATAAATCCTCATCCCAATGCGGACAAACTAAAAATATGTCGTGTTGACGCCGGAGACGGGGTTTTACAGATTGTTTGCGGTGCGCCAAATATTAAAGAAAATATGCTTGTTCCGCTCGCGAAACAAGGAGCGCTTCTTCCTGATGGGATGCTTGTTGAAGTTAGCGAAGTCCGCGGGCAAATATCCGAAGGCATGCTTTGCAGTGAGAAAGAACTTGAACTTGGTGATGATAAAAGCGGTGTATTGGTTCTTCCCGATAAATTAAAGACAGGAAACAAAATTAATAGCGCGCTTGGCCTTTCGGATTATACCCTTGAAATAGGATTAACACCAAACCGCTCCGATTGTTTAAGTATTATAGGAATAGCAAGAGAAATAGCTGCTATACAAAAAACAAAATTAAAATATCCGTCTATAAATCAACTATACAGTAATAATAAGCAAACCTTTACTTCTGTGACAATAAAAGCTCCCGATCATTGTCCAAGATATGCTGCAGGACTTGTTGAAAATGTAACAGTTGCTTCATCTCCCTTCTGGCTCAGAAAACGTCTGATATCAGTAGGACAAAGGCCAATAAACAATATAGTTGATATAAGCAATTTTGTAATGCTGGAATGCGGACAGCCTCTTCATACATTTGATTTTGACCAGCTTGCCGGAAACAGAATTGTAGTTCGTACCGCAACAAAAGGGGAAATTTTTATAACTCTTGACAGGAAAAGCCGGGTTCTGGATGAAGAGACGCTTCTTATTTGCGACGGTGAAAAACCTGTCGCAATAGCCGGGGTAATGGGAGGGCTAAATTCCGAAATTGATAGCTCAACAAAACAAGTATTAATAGAAA